>JAUZQT010000007.1 GCA_030950825.1 Mariprofundaceae bacterium
TACAACTTCGAACGTAGACATCAGGCATTGGATGAAAAAACGCCCGCAGAAATGTATTATGGCGGGCATCAACTGGCTCTTGCGGCATAGTCTAATATCAAGGGCACTATTGAACGAACACTGAAAAAACAGTACAAGGAAAAGCACTCTTAAATTAACCTATAACCTGTCCTTGACTAGGGGTCCACTTCAATCATTATAACGATTTATGAATAATTCAGGCTAGTTTTTGTTCATTTGAATCAGTTGAAATAGTTCTGAGCGTGATGATGGATTGTTCAAAAATGCGCCAGTTAATTTGGAGGTGGTGGTCCAAGCATTGGGCTTGTGAACCCCCCTGTTGCACATGCAGAAATGTTGGCATTGAATAATAACAGCGACACCTGCTGGTTTTAAAACCTCTTCAATCGCATGGGCAATCTGCATGGTCAGCTTTTCCTGAACCTGCAAGCGTTTGCTATAACCATCAACAACCCTGGCAAGCTTGGATAGGCCAACAACACGCCCGTCAGGAATGTAGGCGACATGTGCTTTACCGACAAAGGGTACCATGTGATGTTCGCAATGGCTGTGCAAATCAATATCAGAAACCAGTACCAATTCATCATAACCATCAACTTCTTCGAAGGTTTTTAATAAATGTTCTTTGGGGTTTTCTTGATAACCCTTAAAATGTTCTTGCATGGCTGATAAAACACGGGCGGGAGTCTCTTGCAAGCCTTCACGTTCAGGGTCATCCCCCAAAAATTCCAGCAATGCACGAATATGTGTCATAGCTTTGCTGTTTTTAGGGTCTTTTATATCAAAATCTTTCAGCATGGCCTTATCCTTTGGATGAATGTCGCTTGCAGAGGGCAGAATATTAAAGGCTCAGGGGGGGTGCTTGCAATGCTTCTTCTGGCAAGGTTATTTAAGTTTTATGCTTCTGAGCGTGTTTGTTGTTCAGGTTTCTTCGTAATCGCGACATCTGGGCCCAGTAAAATAGCAAGCCATTGTGTGTTCGGACTTGCTTCGAAAGCCAGCTTCACAATCATTGTTAAAGGAACCGATAGCAACATCCCCACAGGCCCCAACAGCCAGCCCCAAAATACCAAGGAGATAAAGACGATCAGTGTAGAAAGCCCAACGCCTTTACCCATAAAGCGCGGCTCAATCACATTGCCCATGACAATATTCACAACAATATAAACAATGCCTACATATAATGCTGTATCCGCGCCCAGTTGTACCAACGCCAATAATACCGCTGGAATGGCCGCAATAATCGAACCAATATTCGGGACATAATTGAACAAAAAAGCCAATAAACCCCACAGTAATGGGTAGTCTACACCCAACACTGCCAAACAAATGCTAATAACTAGAGCCGTTGCTAGGCTCACCCAGGTTTTGATAACCAAGTATTGGTTGACGCTGGTGAGGAACTTTGAAACAGCTTTTGTGGATGGTGCGTGCTCGCCAATCAAAGCCCATTTATGAGGTAAAGATAAGGATTCAAACAATAAAAAAATAATGGTTAAGATAATGAAAAAGGTGTTGGCCAAAGCGTTGCCAAAGCTTGCCAATAGCTTGCCTGCAAAGCCCATTGCTGCGGCTGGGTTCAAGGCATCCAGTACTGCTTGACTGGATATATCAATACCCATGCCTGCCAGCCATGCAAGCAGTTGAGTCGTTTGTCCTTTTAAGCGTTCTTGATAGGAAGGAAGATTTTGTGAGAAGTCGGCCAGAGATGTGCCCACAAAAGCGCTGAGAATACCCCCCAGCAATACCAGACCCAGGGTGACCAGTAAAACTGCACCGCTTGCAGAGATACCTTTTTTTACCAAATAATGCAGAGGTGGCAAACAAATACAGGCAATAAACAAGGCCAATAATAAAGGCACGATCAGTGAACCCGCCGCTTGTACACCCGCAATGATAATGACCAAGCATGCAGATGTGATCAAAAATGGGGGATGTTGTTTATTGGTAATCATTCAATCGTGGATCTTCTAAATCAAAGGCATCTTCGCCTGAAGCGTAGGCCAGTTTCAAATAGGGCAAACAGCCTTCACACTCCTGCCCTGCCCCAGCTTGAATAGCATCGTCAAGTGAGCCTTTCTCTTTGAGCTTTGCAAATGTTTTACCCAAACATTCGCATCGGTTGACCCTTTCTTCTTCACACATAAGACACTCCAGTCAGTCTTTCTTGAAGCTGGAGATTAACAGCAAGACCACAGCAATGGAAATGCAAGCATCGGCAATATTAAAAGCGGGCCAATAATAACCCTCACCATTAATCACAACATGCCATTGAACAAAATCAACCACATAGCCAAGTGTAAAGCGATCCCAAATATTACCAACCGCTCCCACTAAAATAAGCACAAACAACCAAGATTCAATGCCTTTTGCATTGCGCTCACGCCACCACCACACGGCTACTATGAGTGCAATACCTATGGTTACACCCAGCAATAAATTGGTGCGCCAAGCATGATCCCAATCAGCAAACATGGAAAATGCCACGCCAAAATTATGCGCTTTCACCAAGTTGAAAAAGCCATCAATCACAACCATATGGAAAAATGGCATTTGCTGCTCAATCCACCATTTGCTGAGTTGATCCGCCGCTAAAAGGATCGTAAATAAGCCAATTTGTAAATTTGTACGTGTTAACATTACAACCTCTTCTTAACCTGAATAATTCATAAATCGTTGTGATGATTGCGGATAAAGGGGCAAGCAAGGACACGACAGTATTTGTGAATTATTCAGGTTAATATACATAACTGTTTTTTTGAAAGCTTATTTCAGGCAGAATGACATCCCAAACGTTCTGCTTACACCGTTCTTGATAAAAACCTTTTTCTGAATCAGTTTTATATCTACGAATCACAGCGCGGACTTTAATATAACTAATTTTCCATCCTTTCTGCTGCCTAGCATTTATATCTGCTTGCATTGCCTTGCTAAACTTTCCAATAGTGCTTCCTTGGCAGTGCAGCAGACCTCCAGCATGCACTGTCAGCACGCTTCCTACATCTATATCAGCGGTATGCAATGCTGTGGCAGCGTGACCCACAAAATCCAAAACAATATCAGACATCTTGCAGGGATGTATATCATATTCTTCATACGTTTCATGCACTGCTATAGAAAGTGATTCAGTTTCAACAGGCAGGCATTTGAACCAAATATAGGCACTATCTTTTTGCATCAAAATTAGATTTCTTTCTGCACGTGTCATCGCAACATAACGCAGACGCAATTCTTCAAGCTGCTTGTTTGAGGTGTTTTTTCCTGCAAAAACAATGACGGTATCAAACTCCAAGCCCTTGGCGCTATGCATGGTGCCGAGATGAATCCCTTGCCCCATTTTTTTGCTTTCATCATATGACAGCTCACGAATCTCAGCCCTCCATTCATAACGGGAACGAACAATTTCTTCTGTATCATGATAAGCATCCAGCCAATACCAAAGAGCTTTTGTGGTTTGATGATCCTGTATGTGCTGCGGTAGCGTTTTCCATGTTTGGTGTATTTCTGCTGCTGATAAAACACCATCACCATCGAAAACCTTCAACATGGCATGAACTTCTCTTAGTTTGTACCAAGGTAAGGAGTCTTTTTTGCCTCTAATGCATATTGGTAATGCTTTATTGCGTAGTGCTGGGGCAAGATATTCATAATCATAATGATCGCGGCATAAAATAGCAATGCGGTTTGCCGCCATATTTTCTTTTGCTATGAGGTACTGACATATCTCCAAAGCTTTTGCCTGAAGTGAGTACGCATCTCCAGTAAACAAACGAACTTTCCCATCTTTTGTCTGAGCGCATGGGGTAATCGGATGGTTTTTCTTTAATCGATTTGGATGTTGCTCAATCAAAAGGTTATTGATCGCAACAATCCCCGAACTTGAACGATAATTTACTGTCATATACTCAATGTCTGCGTGGTAGTCCTCTTCGAACTGTTGAATATATTTATTATTCGAGCCGTTCCATTCGTAAATATTCTGATCATCATCACCAACGGCAAACATCGTCAAACGATCTTCCGCAGCATGTAGGGATCGCCCTGCCATGGCAGATAAAAGATCATATTGAGCCTGGTTAATATCCTGATACTCATCGACCAAAATATGCTGAAAACCAGCCATGAGTTTACGCCTTAATTCATTGTCTCCATCATCGTCATCCCTTAATAGTTGCTCAGATGCCTTGGAGATCAGTTGTTGGCTCCAATCGTGAAACTCATTGGCATTCTCTGGAGGAAACTCCCCCAACAAACGCATAGCCAAGCTATGGTAAGTATGAATTTCCAAAAAGTAGGCTTGTGAGCCTAGCATGTGACGCGGCCCAAGCAGGTGCCGTAGTTCGGTAACGGTTGAGCGATTAAAGGCTAAAATTAAAATGCTTTCTGGTTTGATACGCTGCACGCAGACCAGCCATGCAACCCTATGAACCAGAAGTCTTGTTTTGCCTGAACCTGGCCCTGCCAGCACAAGCATATTTTTTTCCACAGCCTGTTGAACAATGCCTTGTTGAACATCGGATAATACTTGAGGCCCAACAATTGATTCGACGCGTTTAGCTGTTGCAGAGATGTCCAAATCAGCAAGGTTTTCAGGGAAATATCGCGCCAACATTTTTTCTTCAGATAATTGAAAATAATCATTCAGTAATTGTGTGGCAGCGTCCTCATCCTTTGTGGACATGCGAAGAGCCCATTCGCGCATTAAGTGAATTTGCCTGATTTGCGCCTGATAATGCTCTGCCAGAGGGGTGTATGTGTTGATTGTCGGTTTGTTCTTATTTTTGGGGATATGCAGAGTCATGGCTGGATGAAAAATAGCTGCACCACTATCCAGCCCCAAAACCTGGCTTTTTTCTAATGCCAGCAAAGTTTTTTCAGGCCGCTCTTGGTTTACAGTAAAAGTACGTGTCAGTATGTTTTCATTTAAAGTCTCTTCCAATTCTCCCAGTTTAAATGGCACGCGAAGGTTTTTACCTCTTTCCCCCACTGGAATTTTATCATAGAGCCAGGCAAGGGAGATATCACTAAAGAGGTGGCGTTGGCGAATATGTTCTTTCGTTTCGACAAATTCTTTTTTCCAGCGCATTTGGAAACAATCTTTTCCACAGGGCATAATTCTTACCAAATGATCCAACTGTCCCCATAATCCCAGCAATAATAAAATATCATTGGGTAGAATATTGCTCTCGGACGAGGTTTCGCGAAGTTGGTGGCAAGCTTCATATATATTGATTTGAAACGGCTGCTCAATGTCGCCCTGTGCTTTTTCTTGAATCAATTCAATAAGTTGTCTCTCTAGTTCAATCAGTCTATTCAAGGCTCTTTTGCTGTCCCCCCTTGTGCGCGCCGCCAGCCAAGCTACCAATGACATATCATGATCCATGATTTTCGCATCTTGCAAACATCGAATCCTTCTAAATACATCACGCGCTTCCATGCCTGTTGCCTCGCCGATTTGATCAACATTGATACTTTCGTTGGCATGGAACTGCATCACAACCATTGCGACCTTTAAACATGCCCGAATATTTGCTTCACTCAGCTTTTGTTGTTGCAGGCATGCTTGAATATTCTCTTTGCTATGAAGCAAAAAAGTTCCTTCGATGACACCTGTCTTATTTTCTTTGCGCGCAAGAAACTTTTTCTCTTCCAGCCATGCGATAGCGGTGCGAACTTTGGTGTCTGCTTGATAATCACGGCCATCAAAAGCAAGTTCAATATCGTCTTCACTCTCGGCATGCCGCAGAATGTCTCCACTGCTTACTTGGATAATATGTGTATGATGATCACCTTCTTTTGAAGTCTTGGCTTTTCGACGAATGGTTTCAAACAATGATACAAAATCACGAAATTCAATCTGCTGATTTCGACGCATTTCAAACTGCTTATCTACATCAGCATCGTTCAATAATAAAATGCACTTTGCGGGCTGGCTATCGCGCCCTGCTCGCCCAGCCTCTTGTAAATAATTTTCAATAGAATCAGGCATTTGTGCATGAATAACCAAACGAATATTGGCTTTGTCCACCCCCATACCAAAAGCATTGGTGGCAGCCATGATTTTGATATTTCCATGCATAAAAGATTGTTGAATGTGCTGCTTTTCTTTTGTATTTCGCCCCGCATGAAAATAATCCGTGGAGCAACCATTATCTGAAAGAAAATTAGCCATGTCTTCAGTGGCTCGCCGCCGATTACAAAAAATAACAACCGCATCATCACTAATGTACTCTTTGTGACTGTGCAGTAACGCCAATATTTTTTCGCGTTTTTCAGACATCGAACAAGGCAAAACCTGATAGCTTAAATTGTTGCGTGTATGACCACCCGATAGCAGGCACATATTCATATTCAAGGTTGTTTTGAAATGTGCCTTTATTTCTTTAATAACATCTTGGCGAGCCGTAGCAGTAAAAGCATGTACGGGTGGAACAGCCTGTTCACGGGCTTCAAAAAAATCTTTGATAAATTTGCCAATGTATAAATAATCAGGTCTGAAATCATGCCCCCACTTGGATAAGCAATGCGCCTCATCAATAATCCACTGAGCAATTTCACGGCTTTTAATGCTTTCAATAAAAGAGTTGTTTCTTAATTGTTCTGGAGCAATATACAGTAAATGGATGTTCCCCTTACGAATACCTTCCAAAACGGCATGGCGTCGGAGCATACTTAAGCTGCTATTGAGAGCATCCGCGAATAAATAGCCCTTATCCTTTAATTGTTGCACTTGATCATTCATCAATGATTGTAGTGGGGAGATGATGATGGTTAACATGCCACGATTGCGCGCCAACATCATGGCAGGTAATTGATAGCATAACGATTTTCCGCCACCCGTAGGTAAAATGGCTAATGTGGCCTGGCCTTTGCATACGGATGTAACAATTTGCCTTTGAAGTGGGTTGCCTGGGTTGTCACCTTTACCAAAGTGTCGAAATTGTTTGTAATGAAAGAACTTTTCCAAATTTGTCTCTAAATGATGATGCTCTTTGCAGTAACCACAATTTGGTCGCTCACACGAATGGCTGCGAAGCTGATTGAGTATCCCCGCAAGCTCTTTGTGTTGGTGGCGTACCCAGGCAGGTAATACAGAGTTTGCCCCTGCAATACTCAGCCATGCCAAAGCATAGGCAAATGCACGGTTTTGTTCGGGATCTTTCCCAGCAAGTGTAGGAAGCAATGGCTCAAGCGCTTTTTGACATATTTTATCAGTACCAAAACTATTCCCAAGGAGATAACTGTTTACTTGTTTATTATTTGGTAGGTTGCCCAAAAGGCTAGTAAACAGCTGCTTATAAGCATGAGATGTTTTAATCAAACAACGTCCATAAATGCCACTTAAATCTTTTGTTTTTATAAAAGTGTTGCATTGATCTCTAAATAACTCTTCTGTTTGCTTGCAATCGGCTACGGGGTCGTTTACTGATTCTCGTTGTATCTTATAATCTTTGACGAGGTGGTGGTAAGGGTTTTCTGGAAATGCCAGAGGGTTAAGAATCAATGTATCAATTAATTTGTCATTTAACTGATCAAACCGTGAATCTTTTTCAAGCAAATACGCCCAATCATACTCTTGAATATTGTGCCCGATAATACAATTCGCAGAGCTGATAAGCTCAAAAAGGGAATTTAACCCTTCTTCTCGTTTAAATGAACCTGCACGGTAAAACTTTTCTTTAGTGCCTGGATTCCACGCACCAATTTTAAGAAGGAGATCTGTCTCAGGGTTTATTTCTAAATCTATAAAGACAACATTTTTCAAGAAACTGGTCATGTAGTGAATATTCCAGTGAGGTTAGTCACACATGTGTCATTTGTTTTGATATTAAAATCCATAATGATACCGACACTGGGCAGTCCATATCTCATTACTTTCGACTTTGTAAACCAAGCGGTGCTCTTTGTGTGTGCCCAGCATGGGCATGATCTTATGAGGTGAAGTCCTCTGTACATATTCTGGGAGCTTATCTGAATTGATAACTTTTAAAAGCACTAGGAGGCTGCCCAAGAATAGAGACCGTAGCGAGGAAATACCATTTTGAGGGCTCTTTTGAATTTTAAGTGGGTAAGAATCATAATTTTGACATCTTGTTAGAAATTAGGGTAATCATATCACAATTAGATATTCACCCAGTCACTATGCTCTTCTGATGTTAAAATGAGCTTCAAAATTGCCTAGAATGCTTGTCCTGCGGAGCCGCACGTCGCCCTTCCTCGAATGAGGGAGGCGTGCGGCTTTGCAGGATTAGCATTCGACAGCTTGTTTTGTGGTGAGTCATTGAGCTTGCTTATCCCCCTATGAATTTTGCCTACCCATTTAGAATTTGAAAGAGCCTAATTTTTAATATGCAGCGGATATAGGAAATAAGGCCGCTACTCACACGCTTTATGAAAAAGTACCTGAAAATTGGCGAAGGTATTGACAAAGGGGAAGTTATTTTTTAGCCACACGCTTCAAGGCTTGGCAAATGGTAACTATTCAGCATAATTAAAAAATAAGCAGTAGCAGCGGAACTTACCTATGACTTATCCCGCAGCCTACTCAAATATGCATTTATTTCGTCATCCTCAAGTGCTCGTATTGAGGATCCATGATAAACACGCCTGTTTTATAATGGATTCCCAATACAGTTGGGTTGCTGAGCTTGTCGAAGCAGGAATGACGGTTTTCATGGGTTAGCAGGATACCTTATAAACATGCTGAATAGTTACGGCAAATGTTGGATTGAGGCAAGCTCCCTGATAACGTTTGCCTCAAATAATGCTGAATAAACAAAATGGAGAAAAACATGCCCGATGAACAAGTAAACAATGAAGCGCCAATATTAAGCCTACAAAAGATTTATGTGAGAGACATCTCTTTTGAAAACCCAAATGCACCTGATATTTTTGTTGCAGAGGGGTTGCAACCGAATGTTGAAATGAATATTAGCGTCGGCAGCAAACTCATCAGTGATGACCACTGGGAAGTATCACTGAAAATTAATGCAAAAATGCAAGATAAAAGCAGTGACAAGGTTCTATTCGAAGTAGAAGTTGAGCAATCAGCCCTATTCTTTATTAAGAATGTACCTGAAGATCATATTCGCCCTGTTCTTTGCATTGAGTGCCCAGGTATTATTTTTCCATTCACACGCCAGCTTATCAGCCAGCTCACATTGGACGGAGGCTTCATGCCGCTTTTACTGGAGCCAGTCAATTTTCGTGTTTTGTATGAAGCCAACCTACAAGCCGAAAGCGAACAGCAAGAAAACTCGCGCCTTCAATAAAACTTGATAGCCTGCTAAACCTCGTGGTGCTTATTCAGGTTAGCTGTCACCACCGTTTGGTGGGCTCAATCCATCAAAAAAGACCCTTTTTATACCAATACCATCAGAGATTATTTTATGCACCGTATTCCCGCACAATCAAAGCAAGCCGAACAGGCCTATGAATTGGCCAGTCGTTTACAGCAACGCTTTGTTCAAGGCTTGGAAAAAATATCAAAAGACTTGACCTGTAGGCAAGCTTTTGAAGCCGTTGAATGGTTTCGTGATGAAGGCCTGCATGGTGGGGGCATTCGCTATACAACGGCCGATGGTGATTTGTTCGGGCGCGGATCTGTGAATGTGTCGCAAGTTCACTATGATGAAAACCCTGAAAAGAAATTAGGTTCTGCAACTGCTCTTTCAACGATTATTCACCCATGCAGCCCTCATGCGCCTTCTGTCCATATCCATATCAGCTGGACTGCGACGAAAGGCGGTGAGGGCTACTGGCGAATGATGGCAGATTTGAATCCTGCCATCGAAAATCCTGCTTCCACGCAACAGTTTATGAATGCCATGAGAGCAGCGGCTGGCGAAGATTATGAAGAAGGCATGGCGCAAGGTGATCGCTATTTTTATATTCCTGTTTTGAAACGTCATCGTGGTGCGGCGCACTTTTACCTTGAACAATATAATAGTGGCAATGCTGCAAAGGATCGCGCTTTGGCTGCAAGCATTGGAGATGTTGCCATTGATGTCTATTTGGATATTCTGGCAACAACATTGCAAAAAAACATCGTTGTTAGTGAGGCTGATAAGGCAACACAGCTCACTTATCATTCCTTGTACTTCTTGCAGGTTTTAACCCTCGACCGAGGCACAACCACGGGTCTTATGGTACATGATCAAAATGACATTGGTATTTTAGCTTCATTGCCAGCATATATAAACCGTGATTTACTTTTATCTTGGGTAGAAAAAATGCCCGAACCGCAAGGTCAGTTGTTGGCGGCACTTATTTCTGCACTACCAACAACGCCCCTTTGCCTTATTAATAATAGCGTCAAACAGGCATTGGCAGATATTTCACGCCAGCATTACTGCAAGCACCCAGAAGCCTTAGCGATGCAGGCTTCTGGCAATGTCACCCCAACCACTGTGAAAAACCATCACGAATAGAGCGGTTCTTTCATCTTGCTTTACAGGGTTCAAAAAAGGAAATAAACGATTACTGACATACATGATAGATGTGCTTGCGCTGTGTTTTGGGATAATAGCATTATTATAACACAGAGATATATTCGTTAGAGCATTGATTTATATGCTTTTTTAATCCATCAACCCTATCAAAACAAAGCTCAGATTGATATTTTTTAATGGTACGTTAAGGTTCTCGGATTTTTAACGCTGTGCCTGATAAAAAGTCATGGTAATATAAGTGGTAATGGTCTACAATCTATTCGCGTTGAGTGATGGAAGCTATGGACATGGAGGCAAAACGATGGCTCTAACAAAAAAACAATTAGAAGCATTCGAAAAACAATTATGTGATTGGCGTGATGATTTGGAAGGCGCTCAAAACGAAAGCATGCATGCAATGCATGAGGAAGAGCAGACGGCATTTCCAGACCCTACGGACCAAGCAAGCGTTGAAACAGATCGTAATTTTGATTTGCGCATTAAAGGCCGTGAACGCCGCCTGATTCGTAAAGTTGAAAAAACTATTATGCGCTTAAGAGAAGGCGAGTTTGGCTCGTGTGAAGGGTGTGGTGGTGATATTGGTTTAAAGCGCTTGCAAGCACGCCCTGTTACAACCCTTTGTATTGATTGTAAAACAGAGCAAGAACAGGAAGAGCGTACGCATATTTAGAAAAATACCAGCAGCTCAGATCATCACTGGTTTGCCTGATATGTTCATTTAGGCGATGTTGGAGTATGCGTATCCGGGGTCAGGTCTAGTATTGCGCATTTAGCGTATCCGGGGTTAGGTCTAGTATTGCGCATTTAGCGTTGTTAAAGGCTATGTCGCAAAATACTGTTGAAATTATAACTACTGAAGGCGTATAGTGTATTTACGGTGGTGAATATCATGAAAGAAATAGATTTTAACGCTTGGATAGCAGTATTACTTCAAATGACAGGTAGTCAACGAGATAGGGTTCGAGAGCAGCTAGGATCAAAGGCAAATAGTGACCTAGGCCTGAAGCTGATTGAGCAAAGTTTTACAGAGCAACAAAAATGTCCTTATTGTACTTGTAAGGAGCTGTATTCATGGGGTAAAAGCAGTGGTCTTCAGCAGGATCCAGGCTTTTCTATTATCATATTTATGCGGCTTATAACGAAGGTATCCATTATTGCCATGCCAGAACAGTAGCGTGACTGACAAAATAAGCAAATAAGAAAGCCTGACCCACAGGACTTTATCCGCAACGAATTATTTGCCGGTCGACCGTATCCTTTGGTACGGCATTCCCGGCAAAAAAATCATTGCAAATAAAGATTCTTCGCAATCATCACAACGATTTATGAATTATTCAGGTTAGACAGCGGTTAAAAGATTTACTGTCCCCAATTTACGTCGGTACTTTTTTACACGCCTGAATATTGCGCATGAACCTCACGGGCATGCATATTTGGAAGCTTATTTAATGCTGCAATAAGTGCCTTGGCAGATGCCACAACAATATCGGTATCTGAACCTTGCCCGTTGACGATTAAGTCCTCATTTTGCAGGCGTACACTGACTTCTCCCTGCGCATCAGTGCCTGCGGTGATCGCATTCACCGAATACAACAATAGGCGGCCATTAGGCTCAACCAATGATTTAATGGCTTTAAAGGCAGCATCGACAGGGCCATCACCTTCCGCTGTTGCTTTATGTCTTACCCCTTCAATATCTAAACTAACAGCGGCAACAGGCGCATCTTTGGTGCCCGATGCGGCATGTAGGCTGACTAATTTAATGCGCTCCATATTTACTTCGGAGTCATCCGACAAAATAGTCATCAAATCTTCATCAAAGATATCCTTCTTTTTATCAGCAAGCTTTTTAAAGCGTTCAAAGACCGCGTTCAGACCCTTGTCATCCAATGCAACACCCAAGTCGGTATAGCGCGCTGTTAAAGCCGCCCGTCCAGAATGTTTTCCCAATACCATGCGGTTGGTGCTCCACCCTACTGATTCAGGGGTCATGATTTCATAGGTTTGCTTGTGTTTTAAAACCCCATCTTGGTGAATGCCCGATTCGTGGGCAAAAGCATTGGCGCCGACAATTGCTTTGTTTGCCTGTATGGGCATACCTGTGACTTGGCTGACCATTTTTGACGTTGGTACAATTCTGGAGGTATCAATAGCCGTTTCAATATGATAATGATCAGCACGGGTTTTCAAAGCCATGACGACTTCTTCCAAAGCAGCATTGCCTGCACGCTCGCCCAAACCATTCAAGGTACATTCCACCTGACGCGCACCTGCTTCAACTGCGGCCAAAGAGTTCGCAACAGCCAAGCCCAAATCATTGTGACAATGCACTGAGAAAATCGCCTCATCGGAATTGGGAACACGCTCAATTAATGTTTTAATACGATGACCAAATTCAACGGGTGTCATATAACCCACAGTATCAGGAATATTAATCACCCTTGCTCCCGCTTTAATAGTTGCTTCAACAATACGGCATAAAAAATCAATATCTGAACGTCCAGCATCTTCAGCAGAAAACTCGACTTCAGCAACCAAAGAACGTGCTTGCATCACGGCCTCAATAGCACGCTGCACCACTTGATCAGGGCTCATGCGTAACTTGGCCGCCATATGGATAGGGCTGGTCGCAATGAAGGTATGGATACGGGCGCGCTCACCAGCCGCTTTAACAGCTTCACCTGCGCGCTCAATATCTTTGGGGTGGGCACGAGCCAAGGCTGCAATGTGGGGGCCTTGTACTTCTTTGGCGATACGCTGAACGGCCTCAAAATCTCCTGGTGACGCAATAGGAAAGCCTGCCTCAATCACATCCACGCCCAAAGCGGATAAACCGTGTGCAACGCGTAGCTTCTCTTCAATATTCATGGAACAGCCTGGTGATTGTTCACCATCCCGCAATGTGGTATCAAAAATATATAAGCGATCAGACATATGTATCTCCTCAATAAAAAAAGCCGCGGGGGTTAACCGCGGCTCGTAAAAAAACATGACTAAATAAGAATGTAAATTCAGTCCGCGTACGAGCCAGCACAGCGCAGAAGTTGCGTGCGATTCAAAAAGAGCAGGTACTGGGTAAAACACTTCATGGCGCGGAGTATGCACGCAGCAAGCTTACAAGGTCAATTATCATTTTGATGATTGCCTTGATCAACTGTGTTTTTTTCTTTTTTCTTTCGCGCCTTTCGCCGTGCCAGCCGGCAGCGTTGAGCCTTTTGATTCTGCCAAACACTCAACATCGGGCCATGTAAAATATATGCCATAAACACTGCAAACAAGATGCGGTATGGGTCTGTCATCACCAATACAATGGCAATCATCATGACGACTACGACAGTAAAAGAGCGTTTTTCTTTCAAATCCACATCTTTGCCCGACATAAAACGAACGCCACTAATCATTAGCCATGCTAAAAATACAGCAATAGCACCCCAGAGCCAGCTAATAGGATCCATATTGCCTTTCTCATGAAAGAGCACAGCCGAAGCAATGAGCAGTGCGGTTGCTGGTGTCGGCAAGCCCTGAAAATATTTTTTGTCTTGAATCGCCATTTGAGTATTAAAACGAGCCAAGCGCAGAGCAGAGCATGCCGCAATCAGAAAAGCTGCCAGCCAGCCCAGCTTACCCAACGGTGTTAGCGCCCATAGGTAAATCAGCACAGCCGGTGCAATACCAAAGGAAGTCATATCACACAATGAGTCTAGTTCAGCACCAAAGGCCGTTTCAGCATTTAACAAACGTGCAACACGACCATCCAACATATCGAAAACAGCTGCGGCGATGATCGTCCATGCTGCCAGTTCATACTTCCCTTGAATTGCCGCAATCAGTGCATAAAAGCCAGCAAACAAGCCCATAATGGTGAATAAACTGGGTAGTATGTAAATACCACGCCGCATATTGATTGCTGTGCTGGCTTTTTTCATGATTCTTTTCTACGCGCCAAGATACTGGTTGCCGATGTCACTTTATCGCCAACTTTGACATTTAATTGAAAGCCTTTGGGAATGATACAGTCCACACGTGAGCCAAAACGAATCATGCCAATGCGTTGTCCTGCAAGCACAGAATCACCCACCGAGACATAGGATATAATTCGTCGGGCAATCAACCCAGAAATTTGAGTAAAGCTGATTTTCATGCCACTGCTAGTCTCCATCTCGAAGCGGTTGCGCTCATTTTCAGTACTGGCATTGTTAAAGCTGGCATTAACAAATTTTCCTTTGGTATATTCAATAGCAGTGATTTTTCCAGACATCGGGGCGCGATTAACATGCACATCAAAGACATTCATAAAAATATCAACACGGAGGCCTTCCTCGGTGCTTTCAGCGCGGATAACTCGGCCATCGGCAGGGGCAATGTATAGGTTCTCATTTTGCGGCGTATCACGATCAAAATCACGGAAAAAATTCAATACAAAAGCAAATAGTATCAACAATATAATGGCGGTAATGAACCACTGTAAGGCCACTGAAATGAGCAGCAGAGCCAGTGTGGCAATAATGAATGGCCAGCCTTGTGGTGCCAGCGGAATACTGCCGCGCGCATTGCCCGAAAGAGCTTGGGGTTTATTGGTAGAAATTGTCATATTGCGCAGCCTACATATTTGTAAGAAAAGCCCCACTTTTTTGTGCAGGAGTGAAATGGAAGCCCGCCTGATTTTAACATGACATCGGAATAGAGTGGCGCTCTAGCTCGTGGCACACACTGGTCACCGTAACTCGATTTCAGTCGCGCCTAGATTGCTGTTGTTTTTCGAGATTAAAGCCTCAATCCCAAGGCCAGTGATTTGATGGAAGGCGTTCGTGAGCATAACAGCCACATAAGGAATGCTAGCAATATTTTTTTTATCTTTTGTTACGGGTATAAAACCTGCATCCACCAAGCCTTGCTGCACCAGCATTTGAGCTTGCAAAGCATTTTGTGTATAAATGAACTTAGGCTTTAATATTTTCCATAGACCCTGCTGTTTTAGAACTTTTTTTGCAGCCATACCAAAAGGAGCAACATCGGGGTTGGCAATCGCAATATGTTGAATATCGGGCTTATTCAATAATGCTGGATTGCTCACCCAGTGTTTGCCGACCATCAAGCCCAAATAGCCTTGACCCACAATATGCTGAGAAAGTGCTCTTCCTTGTTTTAAGAGTAAAGCTGGGCGTACGTTATCTGCCGCAATAAACACATCAAAGGGTGCTCCCTGCATAATTTGATTATACAAGCGCCCAGTAGATCCCGATATTAAACGAATGCGGACATTATGTTTTTCCTCAAAGCTCTTGGCTTGCTGCTGCATATCCAAGTATAGGCTTGATGCTACAACAATGGTTAAATTTTCTGTCGCCTGAGTTAGCGGGGTATAAAGCAATGATGAGATAAAAAATACGCATGCCTTGAAATATTTTGACATATTAGCCACCAATATGAATCATCGAACGCTTTTCAGTATCGCTATCAAAGTCATAAGTGCCAATTTCAGGTTTTATCAATGCTGAACGTAAAAAAACGGCGCGAATATCATCATCACTTCCCCCACTACGCAGTAAATCACGTAAATTAAGCTGATTGTCTGCCGGCAAACATGAACGCAGACCACCATCCGCCGTTAAGCGTAAACGATTACAGCCTTCACAAAAACGCTCCGACATCGGCATGATAAAACCCACCTCACCCGAGGCATCTTTCATCGGTAAATACCGCGCTGCTGTATTGCCCGTTTGCAGTGCAGTATCAACATCCACGCGTTCTTTTACATCATCACGTTTCAGAATCTCATCAATGGAAATATAATGCTTTTCCCAATTCAAGCCTTGTTTCATGGGCATAAGCTCAATAAAACGAATCGTTGCACCAATATCCGATGCAAAATCAATTAAACCAGCAACTTCATCATCATTGATGCCGCGCATCAATACAGTATTCAATTTGATGGGAGTCAAGCCAGCTTCTTTTGCTGCTTGAATGCCCGCCAACACAGGCGCAAGTTCACCGCCTGTCAATTTACGAAAACGCAAGGTATTCAGGCTATCAATGCTAACATTGATGCGATGCAGCCCAGCCTTCACAAGATCATCGGCATATTTCCCCAGTAGTGTTGCATTGGTGCTCAGGGCAAGGTCTGTAATACCCGAAATATTCGAAAGTTTTTCGATCAGTTGTGGTAAGTCACGCCGAACCAATGGCTCGCCGCCAGTAATTCGGATCTTTGTAACCCCCAAACTTGCCGCGACCGATGCAATACGTTCAATTTCTTCATAGCGTAAAATCTGTGCATGTGATTCTGCTTTATAGGCATCAGCGGAAGGCCTACAATAATCACAACGCATATTACAACGGTCTGTAACGGAAATTCTTAAATAGGTGAGCTTACGGCCAAAACGATCCGTGAACCCCGCTTGAGAAGGAACCTGTTCAAAAAAGCAAATAGGAAAGGCTTCAACCATCATAAGTGGTGACTATCTCCTCAAAATGCATACTGAGCAATAAAATAGGCGAATGTAGCGGAATCGGCTTTTCCTGCATTACGCTCACTTACAGCCGCTCCAGGGTTAAAAACGCCGTAGAGTGCGACCAGCTTCAAGCCTTTCATCGCAGCAACCTTGTAAACAACCTTAAGATCAATTTCTGTACCTGCTTTGGTTTGTGTGTATGTTGCGGATCCCGGGTAAATACTTCCAGCTCCCACTACATTCAACCAGTCGCCTGTTGCTTTATCCAATGAGAGAAAGTGAACATTTCCTAAAAGAGTCAGGCCTTTTAGCGGTGTTGTTTTAAGTGACAGGCGTAAATCTTTCATGTTTGCCCATGAGAAAAAATCCATTTCGCCATAATGGGCATGGTTGGTGTGGAAGGGAAAAACAAAGTCCTTATGGCTTGCCGCATTCCGCTTATCATCGCCTGGGCTGAAATCATATTCAATGCCCAAACGGGTTTTCCATGTATTTAGTGTGTAGCCAGCTTTAATGGCATAAGCAGATGCGCTTTGTGACACCCCCGTCTTCCATGTGCCATTTTGAAATACCATTTCAGCAGTTGCATCAAAGCCATTGGATTTACCAAAAAAGCGAGTTCCGAAGGTGTTGATGTTTCGGCCTTTGCCAACAGATGCCTGCTGATTATGGCTCCAGTTGATAAAATAGGCATCAGCACCCGTTTTAGGGGCGATATTGTATGTAGCATAAGCACCCACCAAAGTGCGATCTTCCCAAGTGATCAGTGATTTTCCTTGAGGATTCGCTGTAGAAGGTGTCATTGCTCCAATATCGGATGGGTGAACAGCAAATACATCCAATTTGATGGATTTGGATTTATACATACCTTTTACACCGTCAAACGTACGTGCCACATCTTTCCAACCCAAATGCCCCAACAGGCGCTGATCACCATAGACCAATTGTTGCCGACCCAAACGCACTGCAAAGTCGTTGCTGGTGTATTGCACATAGGCTTGTATCAAATCAGCCTGGGTAAAATTTAATGTGCCCGTAGCTGGTGTGTTATTTTTAATGCTGATCGCCTGAGGTTGAAGAAAAACACCCAAGCCATTACCAAAATCAGCCTTGGCTTTGATATACAAACGCGAGTCAAATTCCCAGCCTTTGTTATCCACAGCTGCCGAGTTGAAATCAAAATTGTTAAACGATTGATAACGTTCGCGCAAATCTGCGGATACTTTCCAATCAGCTGCATACGATATGCCTGAAAAGCATAATGCTAAAGCCAATAAAATAAATTTATTCATTTTTAAACTCCTGTTCGTTGTTATTTGAATTGTCAAATTACTCATGTAGCATAGATCATGCCATATTTTTTAATGGCTTCCACCACTTCATTCTTCCGATAGCGAGCGAAACATATTGCCAATCAATGCCGATGTAGCTTTTTGTGGCACATGGCACTGTGTGCAAAAATAGCGGCGTGGTGAAATATTCACCAATGCCTGATTATCGCGTGTTAAGAAATGCGAAATAGCAATTTTCGTTGCCCCTGGCATCTCCGAATTCCAGTTGTGACAATTAAGGCAGTCATTGCCTTCTTGATTTATGCTGAAATCCTCAATGTCATGCGGCACCAGCGGCGGCTGTTGAATATATTCGCGATTAACTTTCCCATCAGCCAACCACTCTTTATCAGAGCCTGCCACCGAAGACGCATCCAATGCCACATCGCCACGCAGTGAGTGTACACCGTTCGAGCCAGCCCACACCAATGTTGAAGAGATTAAAAATAAGGCAATCATAGATAGTTTTTTCATCATAAGCTCCTTATACCTTCACAACGCGCACAGCGCATTTTTTATAATCCGTCTGTTTGGATAACGGATCGGTTGCATCCAGCGTGACTTTATTGATCAGGCGACGCGCATCAAACCACGGTACAAAGATGAGGCCTTTGGGTGGTTTATTACGTCCGCGCGTTTCAACCAGGGCAGTGATTTCACCACGCCTGCTTTGCACCTTGGCC
>JAUZQT010000070.1 GCA_030950825.1 Mariprofundaceae bacterium
CTTTAGGCGAATCTATATTGGGCGCATCTGTTTTGATCGCTACATCTGCTTTAGGCGGAGCTATATTGAGCGTATCTGTTTTGATCACTACATCTGCTTCTGGATCATCATTTTCTTTGATACGCGTAACAGCTAAATCCTGCAATAGACCCTCTTTAGCAGCCTTTAACAGTGCATCGTGCTTGATACGCAGGGGCTCAATATCAATGTTTTTTTGTGCGTCTGGATCCTGCAAACGCACCTCAAGAACATCATGCAAGTCATACAAAAACTGCGTCATTGCTGGCGTGCGCCACGATGGATTTTCAATCAGTTGCTCCATCACATCTTCAAACAGATGAGCCGCTCCGCCAATATCAGGAACACCCAACATTAAAGCCGAGCCTTTGATTGTATGGGCATCACGGCGCAGAGTCACCAAGCCTTCTGCATCCAAAGTCCCTGCTTCAAAGCCCACCAGGCCTTGATTAATCGAATTTAAACGTTCACGTGCTTCGTCGAAAAATGAAGCTAAAAAGTTGGATAGGTCAAAATCAGCCAAAAGAAGCTCTCAGTCCTAACTAAATCAGTTTCTGCAAATCTGATGCCACATCATTCAAACGGTGAGATGCATCACGCGTTTTCTGCATCTGAGTTGCTGAATCTTGTAATAGATCAGAGATTTGCTGCATCGTCAGCACGAACTCCTGAGAGCTTTCATCTTGCCTTCCTGTCGCTTGTGCAATCGTACGTACTGCTTGACTTGTTTTCTCAGACATATTTTCCATTTTTCCCAAGGCCAAACTTGCACGTTGCGCAATTTCCACACCCTTTGCCACTTCTTCAAGACCTGCGCGGGTCACTTCAATTGATTCACGTGTTGAAACATGCACATCATTCACCACTATTTGAATTTCCTCTGTAAACTCTTTTGCACGCTCAGACAAACGACGCACTTCACCCGCCACAACTGCAAATCGCTTGCCAAACTCACCAGCAGCAGCCGATTCAATGGACGCGTTCAGAGCCAGCAAATGCGTTTCATCTGCAATTTCTTTAATCGAACTAATTGAATCAAGAATTTGCTCTGCTTTACGACCAGAATCCGTTACCTTTTCCGCAATGGTATTCACTTCTTGTCGAATTCTATCCATCGAAGCAATCGCCTCATTCACAGCAACCGATCCATCTTTTGCAGAGGCCGCAGTTGCCATCGCGATACGTTCCACGCTGACCGCTGTGATTGCGATCTTTTTAGCGGCACCAGACATATCTTCCAACTCGCCCGTCACACCTGCCACCGACATCGCCTGTGTATTCGACGCTGTTGCCTGCTGGTCTGCTGCTGCCAGAATCTCTTCGGATACATCCGTTACACCCTTCGACATTCCAGAAATAGTTCCTGAAATATTTGTTACAAAGCTTCGGTTAAAGAATGCCATCACAATCACAATGAACACAATAATAACCACGTTAATCAATGAAAACAGCTCAAGTTGATCTTGTTTTTCTCCCCGCTCTGCTTCCAACTGCATTGCCAAACGCGATGCCACATCATTCAATTTACCCTGTGCTACAAAAACCAAGCTTTGTGCCACCACAGTCACATTACTTGCCATCTGAGAAGGGATTTTACCACTGGTAATATCTTCAGCAATTTTAATTACTTCTTGCATCAAACTGTGTACTTCTTCTAACTGTATAACATCCTGCTCATCCAATGATGGCAATTGACTCACTTCTTCATAAAGGCCTAAAAAATCGTCTGATGATGTTTTAATTTTGTCAATGTCCAGCTTGTTTTGCGTTAATGTAAAATCATTCAGTGGCAGAAGAACATTGGGCAAAGATCCCTTAAACTTCTCCAATGATGTTTGCTGTCCATATAATTCAGAAAGTTCACTCACACCATCTGCAGCACGATTAGAAGCCACAAACACCGCTCCAATCAGTACAGCAAATAAAATAACGGAAATTACAATATTACGCTGTGCTAGCTGCCGAACACTTTTCACATCATGTTTCTTCTCGTCTACCATAAAACTCTCCAGAGATTTTCTTTTTTTCTTCAATTATCATAAATTACGTCATATTGATGCTGCATAATGCAGTGCTTCATCGTTTTAATCAACATGCTATGCTATAAGGTCTTCACATACATCCTTAACCCGTACTATTCATGCATCAGCATAATGATTGCGTCTATCTGCGCAAACGCAGGCAGGCTGTAATATTTATAATTTATAGATATGCGAACTAGCCTGAATAATTCAAACTAGGCAAATAACGCTTCAACATCCACAACACGATACACATGCCCTTCAATAGCTATCTTACCTCGAAAAAACAAACCTTCATCTTCATCCAGCTCATTCAATCGACTCTCCTGAATATTAAACAGTGATGAAACGGCATCTACACGCAGTGCCAAATTCATCGCGGGGTGCCTCAAACTTACAAAGCGCGTTGATTCACTATCTTCCAAGACCGTGCCTTCAAGCCGCATAACACGGTATGGGTCAATCACACACAACACCTGACCATGCACATTGCATACACCAAGCAAATGATCCGGTGCCATAGGAACCTTATTCAAAGGCTGTGGTCGCAATACTTCCGACACCTCTGTGACAGGAATCAATACCATTTCATCCGCCAGACTAAGCTGCATTAAATCAACGTACGGGATATCCGCCACAGGTACGTATGCTTTATTATCCAATGAGGATGACGCTTCCCCCTGCACTTTCTGACCACTATTCTTCAGCTCACCTTTCTGTTTATTTCCCTGCATGATCAAGCTCCTCCTTTAGCAGCAGCGCTGATACGCGCATACATAGCCAAAACCTTGCGCACACGTGCTTGTAATTTCATGGGTTCCACAGGCTTACCGATATAGTCATCAGCCCCAGATTCAAGCCCAAAAACTTCATCATCCTCATCCTTTCGCGACGTTAAAAGAATCATAGGAACACCATCAAACTGACTCTGCTCACGCACTTTCGTAACCAATTCAGGGCCTGTCATATTGGGCATTTCATAATCTGTCACCACCAAACTGATTGAAGAAGACAAACGTTGCAAAATATCCCAGCCCTGCTGCCCATCTTCGGCCTCCACGATTTCCAAGCCTTCCGACTGCAATACAAACTTCACCAGACTACGAATGCTCTTTGAGTCATCCACAATCAATACGGTTTGTTTGCCAGAGCCCTCTGATGCCGTAGTGCGTACTGCATCCCGTTTTTTCAGCGCCTCACCCAAAGACATCAATTTTCCATCTTCGGTTAAACGCGCACTTAAAACAAAGCCTTCTGGTGGTGTCGAATTGCGCACAACCTCAACAATACTGGTAATGCCCTGCAGCGCCTTATTCAAACCATCTTCAAACAAACAAAACATACCATCTTCACGCGCTGCCTGCATCAATTCCCTATCTGGGCTTGAGCGTGCGATCATTTCCCGCATACGGTCATTCACATACAATACTTCATGCACGCCCAAGCGACCCTTATAACCAATATTCATACAAGCTTTGCAGCCAACAGCCTCATAAAACTCCAAGCCGTCTGGCACACCATAACGCTCACAAAACTCTTCACCAGGTCTCGCTTTTTTCTTACACTTTGGACACAATCGCCTCGCCAAACGCTGCGCCACAATCATATTGAGTGAGCCTGCCAACATCGGCCCTTCAATACCCATTTCAATCAAACGAGAGATGGTTGAGGGGGCATCATTGGTATGCAAAGTAGATAGCACCAAATGCCCTGTTTGAGCAGCATGCAATGCGATTTCAGCTGTTTCCTCATCACGAATCTCGCCCACCATAACAACATCAGGATCCTGCCTCAAAATAGAGCGCAAAGCTGCTGAAAAGGTCAATCCTGCTTTGGCATTAACCTGAACTTGGTTGATGCCCTGAAGCTGAAATTCAACAGGGTCTTCCACAGTAATCAAGTTCGATTCTTCATCATTAATATGATGTAAAAACGAATAAAGCGTTGTCGTTTTACCTGAGCCTGTTGGCCCTGTCACCAGCACCGCACCCGTCGGCCTGGCAATACATTCACGCACACGTTTATCAGCCAGCTTTTCAAAGCCCAGGATATCCAAATCCAAAGACAAACCGCTCTTATCCAAAATACGCAACACTGCCTTTTCACCATACATGGAAGGCAGTGTTGAAACACGCATATCATAGCTTTTACCCCATAGCTTTACCCGTGTACGCCCATCCTGCGGCGTTCGCACATTGGAGATATCCAAACTCGACATGATTTTAATACGTGAAAGCACCAAGACATGCGCCTTCACAGGAAACTTCAACGCCACACGCAAACGCCCATCCACACGCATCCGCACGACACTGGTTCGCTCGCCTGCTTCAATATGAATATCCGATGAACCCATCTTCATTGCTTGCACCATAATGCCATTCACCAATTTAATGATCGGCGATTCATCGGCACCTTTTTTCAGGGCATCAATATCGGTTCCATCAGTATTTTCTTCAGCCTCTGTGGAGAAACTATCATCATCTTCCAGGCCAGACATGGCATCATCAAATGCCGCATCGCCTTGATAGATATCACGAATTTTTTTCTGGATCGCATCAGGACGCGAGAAAATAGTCTTAACGCGTTCACCCAGTTTAAATTGCAAGGCATCCAAGGAAGAAAAATCCATTGGATTACCCGTTGCAATAACCAGCTCGCCCCCTTGCTCATCCACAGGCACAAAACCGTAATCCAAACAAAGTTTTTCAGGACACCTGGCAATAATTTCATCATTGGGTTTAAAGTTGCTGATATCCAAATAGGGGACTTTATAAATACGTGCCAATGTTTGCAGTATGGCAGGCGCATCAATACCCTCAAGCGCAAGGATTGAGAACAATAAACCATGTTTTTCAGTTGCTTTCATATTCAAGGCATCATCAAGTTTCTCTTGCGTAATGACACCACTTTCAACCAACTGACGCTGTTGCGCTAATAGCATATAAAGTCCTGAGTTCCTCTTAACTATAGATGATTTTTCTACCCAAACATCGAAATATCTTTAGTACCTAGATCCTGCAAGTGTTTACTCATACATAGCGCAACCTCTTGATTCACTTGGACTATTGAAAAAACACTCATTACCAATAAGGTGACTACGTGTTTTTTCAATACGCCATGTAAACCAATATCTTACACTCTGCACGC
>JAUZQT010000071.1 GCA_030950825.1 Mariprofundaceae bacterium
TTATAAGGTATCCTGCTAACCCATGAAAACCGTCATTCCTGCTTCGACAAGCTCAGCAACCCAACTGTATTGGGAATCCATTATAAAACAGGCGTGTTTATCATGGATCCTCAATACAAGCACTTGAGGATGACGAAATAAATGCATATTTGAGTATGCTGCGGGATAAGTCATAGGTAAGTTGCGCTGCTACTGCTTATTTTTTAATTATTCAGGATAGGTCTATTTGACTAAGTCCTACAGGTTCCTAGCGTGCATCACTATGGATAAATTAATGAATGATATGGATATGAACGATTTAAGGGCTGCCATTGATGCAGTGGATGATGATATTCTGGCTTTGATCCATAAACGCGCAGCATTGGCCTCTGCTGTGGGTGAAAGAAAAACAGCCCAAGCCACTGCCCCCTTTTATGTACCCAGTCGCGAAGCAGGTATTATTCGACGTTTATTAAAGAGAAATGCCATCGCGGCCGCCAAATCTCATGCCTCCAAAATTCCAGATGAGGCCATTCATGGTATTTATCGTGGCATCATTGGGGCTTGCTTGGCTTTAGAGCACCCAATGACTATTGCTTATCTAGGCCCTGAAGGCACTTTTTCACACACTGCCGCGCAGCGACAATTTGGGGAAACATCAAGCTATTTACCTTGCCCAAATTTAGCACAAGTATTCGAAGAAGTGGAAGCTGGGCGTGCTACCTATGGCGTCGTTCCCATTGAAAATGCCTTTGAAGGCGCCGTCAATGATACCCATGATAAGTTTGCTGATTTTGATATGAATCTATTTATTTGTGCTGAGATTCAACTCTCCATCCATCACCAGTTATTAAGTTCATGTACGCAACTATCTGACATCAAAACAGTTTATTCTCACCCTCAACCTCTAGGCCAATGTAAAGCCTGGCTCGCCTCACATTTGCCACAGGCAAATCTATGCGAGGTCGCATCAACCGGTAAAGGGGCTGAAATTGTCCAACAAGAGCACGGCAACCCACACAGTGCAGCAGTGGCTTCCATGGCTATGGCTGAAAGGCTGGCTCTGCCTGTGATTGCATCCAATATCGAAGACCATCATCATAACACCACACGTTTTTTCGTGATTGGACAGCATGATTCACCGCCATCAGGTGAAGATAAAACAGGGCTGGTTATTGCCGTAAAAGATACACCTGGTGCGCTGTATGGCTTGATTAAACCATTTGCTGAGCGGAGCATGGACTTAACACGGATTGAATCGCGCCCATCCAAGAAAAAACTTTGGGAATATGTGTTTTTTGTCGATGCACAAGGCCACCGTGATGATGATGATATGCGTGCGGCAATAGCCGATATAGAAACGGCAGGTGCATCTGTGAAAATGCTTGGCTCTTACCCTGTATCAAGGGCGTTATAAATGGACTGGATGCTGCAAGCGGTTGGTCAGACGCAAGGTCTTCACCCTTATATTCCAGGCAAACCCGTTGAACAGTTACTGCGCGAAAAAGGGCTGTCTCATGCCGTTAAATTGGCTTCCAACGAGAACCCTTATGGTGCAAGCCCGAAAGCCATCAAAGCGATGCAAACAACAGCCTCAGAAGTGCACCGCTACCCAGATGGCGACTGCACAAATTTGAAATCAGCCTTGGCAGATCATCATGCTGTTCAAGCATCACAAATTTTACTTGGTAATGGTTCGAATGAGGTTCTGGAATTGATTATTCGCAGCTTTGCCGGCGTTGGTGATAACGTGGTATACAGCCAATGTGGTTTTATTGTTTATGCCTTGGCAACACAGGCAGCTGGAGCCACGCAGGTAGCGGTGCCCGATACAAAAGAATTAGGCCATGATTTGGATGCCATGGCTGCGGCGGTGAATGACAAAACCAAAGTGGTATGCATTGCCAACCCGAACAACCCAACAGGAACCTTATTGCACAATGACCAACTACAGGCTTTTTTAGATAACCTACCCCATCATATCGTGGTGATTTTGGATGAGGCCTATCATGAGTTCGTTACCGACATCAAAGCCGATAGCTTGAATGCCTTAAAACATCCAGGACTGGTGGTTAGCAGAACCTTCTCTAAAGCCTATGGTTTAGCAGGCTGCCGAGTTGGCTATGCGCTTGCAGATTCAGCGCTACTGAATGTGGTCAATCGTTTCCGTGAGCCGTTTAATGTCAATCACTTGGCGCAAGTCGCAGCACAGGCAGCCTTGGATGATCATGATTGGGTGATGGATAAGGTTGAAAGGGTGAAGTCTGAGCGTGCTCGTTTGGAAATAGCTTTTGAAGCATGGGGCATATTGGGTGGAAAAAGCTATGCCAACTTTGTACTACTAAAACATCCGATGGCTGGAAAAATACTTAATAAATTGGAAGATCAGGGTATTATTCCGCGCCCTCTAGCAGGCTATGGTTTAGCGAGTTATTTGCGTATATCTATCGGCACCATTGAAGAAAACTGCCTCTTATTAAAAAGTTTACATATCGCTTTAGAGCAGACATCAAATATATGAGCTTATCAATCAAGCATCTAGTCGTGATTGGTACTGGCCTCATTGGAGGCTCGGTAGCGCTGGCTTTGCGGCGTGCTGGTTGCGTCGAACGTATTACAGGTGTCGGACGCAATGCAAGAAACCTCAAGGAGGCTGTTTCTCTGGGTGTGATTGATGATTATGAACATGATATTGGCAAGGCCGTTGCGACTGCGGATATAGTATTACTCGCTGTGCCTGTGGCAGCGTGTAAGCAAGTATTTTCAGCCTTAGCCAAGTCGTTGCCGAGTGATGCTCTTATTACAGATGCTGGCAGCACCAAACAATCAGTCATGGCCTCAGCGCAGAAATATTTAACCGATGTTTCACATTTTGTTCCTGCGCACCCCATTGCAGGAACCGAGCATTCAGGCGCTGCGGCAGCTTTTGCTGAGCTGTTTGAAAAACGCATGTGTATTTTAACACCCAATGCACAAACGGATGCCGCTGCGCTGGCACGGGTGCGTAGTTTATGGGAAACAGTCGGCTCACAGGTGAAAATTATGTCTGCAATAGAGCATGATGATGTACTGGCTTCGGTTAGTCATTTACCACACTTGGCAGCATTTGCGATTGTCAATGCTGTAAGTAAAGACAATCATGCCTTCCGCTTTGCTGCTGGTGGGTTTCGAGATTTCACACGCATTGCCTCCTCATCACCCGAAATGTGGCGGGATATAGCACTATGCAACAGCCCAGCCCTAATGAATAAAATTGATCATTTACAAGCCGAGTTGAACATTCTACGTGAGGCATTAAAGCATGCCGATGGTGCTGTTCTGCTGGAAAAATTTAAATCGGCAAAGCTGGCTCGTGATGGCTGGTTAAACGATATGAAACAAACAAATGGAGAAACATTATGAATGTCGGTGGAACACTGGTTGCAGGGCCTGCAAAATCGGGATTAAGTGGTGTAGTGAGCATTCCTGGTGATAAGTCCATGTCTCACCGAGCGATCATGCTTGCAGCGCTGGCCGATGGTACAACAGAAATCCATGGTTTTTTACCTGGCGAAGATTGCCTAGCAACAGCGACAATGTTTACCCAGATGGGTGTCACCATTGATTGGTTGAATGACGACAAAACTTCCCTGCGTGTGCATGGTGTTGGTCTGCATGGTTTAAAGAAACCTGAAACAACATTGGATGCAGGAAATTCAGGCACATGCGTTCGTTTGATGATGGGAGTGCTGGCTGGGCAGGCATTTGAGAGCCATATAACAGGTGATGCTTCCTTACAAGCTCGACCCATGCAGCGTGTTGCTGACCCTATTCGTCAGATGGGAGCAAGCGTCACTGGAAATGATGATTTACTGCCACTAACAATTCAGGGAGGAAAACTCAAAGGTATTCAGCATATCTCAAAAATTGCCAGTGCCCAAGTAAAATCATGTGTCTTACTCGCAGCTTTGTTTGCCGAAAATGAAACAACGGTGTCTGAACCGCGCCCAACGCGTGATCATACAGAGCGTATGTTACCCTTGTTTGGTCAACCTGTCCGCGTGGATCGCAATGGCGTGATTCATTTGCTTCCAACAGGAAAACTGACTGCACCCAATGAGCCTGTTTACATTCCCGCCGACCCATCATCAGCCACCTTTTTTGCTGTGGCTGCGTCACTGGTTAAGCACTCCGATATTACCCTACAGCGCATTGGCATGAACCCTTTACGCAACGGCTGGAAACGTATTTTATCCGATATGAATGGCGATATGTGTTTGCAGCATGAAGTCTTGGTCGGTCAAGAATCCGTGGCTGATATTCATGTGCTGTACCGAGATTTGCATGGCATTGCAGTGAATCCAGCCGATGTACCCGATGCTATTGATGAGTTTCCAGTTTTGTTTGCAGCAGCAAGCCTCAGTGATGGTGTATTTATACTATCCGAAGCCGAAGAATTGCGCGTGAAAGAGTCTGATCGTATTGCTGTAATGGCAGCTGCTTTGCAGGCAGCTGGTGCAAATATTGAAGAGAAACCTGATGGCGTTAAAATCATAGGCGGAAAGTTGCACGGCGATTGTACCATAAACGCCTGTGGTGATCATCGGATTGCCATGGCAATGGCGGTAGCGGCGCAGTGTGCCGAGATAGAAATTCATATTGAGAATTCAGCCTCTATTGCAACATCATTCCCTGATTTTGTGCCACTGGCTCAATCATTGGGCATGAATATACACTGGGCTGATTGTTAACGATGTCGGGAACTCATTGGAAAACAACACCCAGTTTGCAAGTGGCGGTGGATGGGCCTTCTGGCTCAGGCAAAGGAACCGTCGCAATCGCCGTTGGTAAAGAGCTGGGGCTGCCTGTATTGGATACGGGTTTATTGTATCGTTTTGCAGGCTGGCAAATGGCACAAACAAATTCAGAATCATTCGATGAGCAGTCAGTTCTAAAGGTTTTGAAAAACACACTCCCACACATGCAATGGCGTGCCACAGGCGTCTTTTTTAAAAGCAAAGATTGCACTTCCCTGCTACGTGGTGAGGATGTCGGCGGCTTGGCATCACAGGTAGCACAATTCCCAAATATACGGACTATACTCCTTGATGTACAACGGGATATAGCATCACAAGGCTGTGTGATGGATGGTCGAGATATTGGCACAGTGGTATTACCCAATGCCCAAGCAAAGTTTTTTTTAACTGCCAGTCAACGCGAACGAGCCAGACGACGTTGGTCACAACTGCATATCAAGGATAGAGAGCTATCCATTGAGCAAGTAGCTGGTGAGCTAAGAGAAAGGGATGAGCGAGACATGCAACGTGATTGTGCACCGCTTGAGCGTGCCAAAGACGCTATTCATATTGATTCCACTACCATGCGTGTGGACGAAGTTGTGGATCGCATGTTGGCAGTTCTGGAGAGACGGGATTTAATTCAACCGACTTAGAGTTTTGAGTATTTTGTAGATTTTATTAATAGGTGGAACCAAGAATCATGGTAGAAGAACAAGCAAGCGACCAAAGCGCAATTCCAGAAGAAGACAATTTCAAAGCTATGTTTGAAGCATCATTAAAAGAGGAGCATAGCCTGAAAAAAGGCGAAAGTATTCGTGGCGTAGTGGTTGCTATCAGTGATGAGAATGTCATCATGGATATTGGAACCAAAAACGAAGGCATCATCCCTATTGCTGAGTTTACCTCATTGGCAGTCGCTATTCCTACTGTTGGTAGTGACATCGAAGCGATTGTTGTATCAGCAGGTGGTTCTGTACGCTTATCTGTTTTAGAAGAAAAACGCAGTGAATTGTGGGCAATGGTGGATACAGCAATTACTGAAGGAAAAACCGTGCGTGCCAAAATTATATCGGAAGTGAAGGGTGGGTTCCGGGTTGATTTGGGCGGTTTACAAGCCTTTATGCCACGCTCTGAAGTGGATACCCATGCGGGCATGGGCGCTGATCAACTGCTGGATAACACCTATGATGTGAGCGTGTTGGAGGCAACACAGCAACCCTCCAATATTGTTGTATCACGCAAGCAACCCTTAGCGATTGTCGCGGAAGCAAAGCGTGCTGACTTTTTTGCCAGCGTCCACCTTGGCGACAAGATTACAGGGGAAGTAAAACGCTTGGCTGATTTTGGTGCCTTTGTCGATTTAGGTGGTATTGATGCCTTATTGCATGTCTCCGATATGGCATGGCGTCGTATTAATCACCCCTCAGAAATGCTATCCATTGGGCAATCAATCACTGCCGAAGTGGTAAAGCTAAACACTGAAACAGGGAAAATATCTATTTCAACAAAGAATTTACAACAAGACCCTTGGGAACATGTTACAGCCACCTATGATATGGACATGCGGCTAACTGGAACTGTGCGCAAACTATTGGATTTTGGTGCTGTCGTTGAATTGGAAGCTGGCGTAGAGGGTTTAATTCACCGCTCTGAAATGAGCTGGACACGCCAAGACGTTAAGCCTACTGAAATATTGGCAGAAGGCGATGTTGTTGATGTCGCCGTATTGGAAGTAAATGCTGATCAACGCCGTATTCGTTTAAGTCTGAAAGAAGTTGCTGAAAACCCATGGCAAGCGTGGATGACAGAGCACCCAGAAGGATCACGCGTAACTGGAAAAATTCGCAACATCACAGATTTTGGATTTTTTGTAGGTTTGGCTGATGGCCTTGATGGTTTGGTGCATATTGGCAATCTATCTTGGACTGAAGCTGGTGAGGAAGTCATACAATCTTACAGTAAAGGTCAGGATATTAAATGTGTTGTGTTGGGTGTAGATGTTGCCAAGCAACGTATTGGCCTTGGCATCAAGCAGCTGTCTGATGATCCCTTTGAAGTTTTTATTTCGGGCGTAAAACGTGGCGCTTCAATCAAAGGGAAAGTTACTGAAATTGTTTCTGGCGCCGTGTGGGTTGAATTGGCTGAGGGTGTTCGTGCCCGTTTAGCATTGCGCGAAGTGCCAAAAGATCATGACACCTTAAAAGAAGGCGATGAAATTGAAGCCAAAGTCATTGATGTCAACCGCAGACGTCGGCAAGTTGATTTATCAATTCGCCAGTTTTTGAATGATGAAGAGCGCGAAGCTGTGCGCCAATATAGTCAGTCGCTTGTATCAAAAGAAGAGCCTTCGGCATTAGCACTGGAGTTGCAACGCAAATTGTTGGGTAAAGTTTAACATGAAACAAATGAGCAGCTGAAGCTTTTTCAGCCTGTGATAAATGTTGCATATCATGGGGTAAAAAATTCATCTGCGTTAGGAGGAAAGATGACGAAATCGGAATTGGTAGACGTTGTTGCGGAAGTGCATGATCAAATTACACGGCGTGAAGCAGAGGTTGTGGTCAACGAAGTCATTAATGCTATTGCTGGTGCTTTAAGTGCTGGGAAGCGTGTGGAGTTGCGTGGTTTCGGCAGCTTTACCATTAAAAAGCGCGAGCCTCGAATTGGGCGCAACCCTAAAACGGGAGAAGCTGTAAAAGTTCCTGCCAAACGGGTTCCCTACTTTAAGCCTGGGAAGGCACTGCGTGAGCGGGTTGATGCCGCGAAATAACGCTGTATAATGTCTGTTTTTCTTGCAAGTAGAAAACACTGGTTAAATATTGCTGTGATGGCTTTATTGCTCGCGTTTTTTATTATCTTTGCGTTATCAAATTTAAGCAAAGTAGAAGTACGTTTATTGGGCATGCATAGCCAAGCTATATGGCTTTCCATTCCCATTTTCATTGCTTTTCTATTGGGTTTTTCAGGGGGGATGTTGTCGTTAAGTTTCTCACGCCGCAAACACAAGCTGGAAATTTCTAAATTGCGTGCAGAGAATAAATTATTGCATCAGGAAGTAGAAAACCTACGTAATATACCCTTGCAGGATGATGTTTAATATCCCTTATTACTGGAAGTCTTCAAAAACCGTCGCCAGCGGTAAAAAAAGCAATGCAAAACGCCGATGCTTTGGAACGCAGTCTTTTTTTAAGACTGCCTATTTTATAAATACCTTTATATGACAACACTATTACTTGTTTTATTGCTTGCAGCGCTGATTCTTGCTTGGGTATTATTTTGGCGGCAATGGCAACAAGATGACGCTGAACCAAGCATTGAACATGATGAGCGGGTAAGCCCACTGCTTCGTGGTATTAATTATTTATTGGTTGATAAACCAGATTTAGCACTGCAAGAAATGGTGCAAGTAGCCAAACTTCGTTCTGAGGCAGCTGATGTTTACATGGCTTTGGGCGAAATGTTTCGCTCACATGGTGAGATTGGACGTGCTGTTCGCATCCATCAAAATATTTTAGCGCGCCCAGATGTTAGCTCTGAACTTTATTTGCAAGCCCACTTCGCCTTGGCAAAAGACTTTCAAACGGGCGGGCTTCTGGATCGTGCCTTGCGTCATTATCAAAAAGTACTGGATGTGAAATCAGGGCATTTAAACGCACTGAAGGCATCTTTGCGTATTCGAGAGCAAAGCAGTGAATGGTTAAAGGCTGAAGCATTATTATCACGCATTGAACAATTACAGGGAGATCAAAACGCCTTGCATCGCGCCTATTTATGGGGTGCATTGGCCGAAGATGCAATACAGAAAAAACAGTTCGATGTTGCCCAAGAATATGCTGAAAAATCATTGGCATTGTCCGTCAACTGTGGGCATGCATACATATTATTGATGAGCTTGGCGCTCCAATCTGGCAAGTATGATAACGTTAAAAATATATTACTGGCGATGCAACAGGATGCACCTATTTATGTGCACTTATTAATCCCACTACTGCTAAAAGAAGATATATTTTATGACACGATCATGGATTATTGGCATCGCCAGCAAGACCATGAGTTGGCGTTGGCATGGATGGAAGAAGTTGCCAAACAAGATAGAGATGAAGCAATAACCCTAAAGGAAAATCTATCCTTCATGCCATTAAGTTTACGGAATTCATTGCGCTTAGCTGCCATCGGCATGAATGATGATGCTGTATTTGTACTGCAAGCAAAACAGTGGAGGGCAAGCATGAAACATTATTGCTGCGCTCAGTGCGGGGTTCAAACAGTGGACATGCGCTGGCAGTGCCCACAATGCCATCAATGGGGAAGCATGTGCCCCATCTTAGAGGATGATGGGCTAAGCCGAATTATTCATAAATAGTGCAGACTAATATAAGGAAGCCTTATAAAAGTTCGGATGCAAGCTGAACAGCTACTAGGTATTTTTTAGCCTGAATAATTGCATTCGGATAAGGATAGGTAAGAAGGGATGAAACAAAGATTGATGGTTGCCTTGGATGTAGCCAGCACAGAAGAAGCGCTGAACATACAAAGCCAGTTGGCCGAGCACGTTGCTTGGTTCAAGGTTGGCTTACGACTATTTGTGGCAGAAGGTGCTCCCTTAATAAAGAAATTGCTACAATCACATAAAGTATTTCTTGATTTAAAATTCCATGACATTCCTAACACTGTAGCACAAGCCATTGAAAGCGCTGGCGCTCTGGGTGTACAAATGGTCAATGTCCATGCGGCTGGTGGCGCTGATATGCTCAAGCGATCAGTTGCCGCTGCATCAGCATTTCCCGATATGAAGCTGATTGCCGTGACCGTACTAACCAGCGATTGCATGCCCGCTGAACAGGCTAAAAAGCTAGCTGTTGAACGGGCTATACTGGCAAAAAAATCAGGCTTAGATGGCGTAGTTTGTAGTGTTCACGAGGTCGCAAGCATTAAAGCAGCTTGTGGCAATGGTTTTATAGCCGTTACCCCTGGTATTCGCTGGGGAGATCAGGATATTCAAGATCAAAAGCGCGTTGCCGACCCTACTTTTGCTATCCAACAAGGAGCCGACTATCTTGTTGTGGGTAGGCCTATTATTCAGGCTGCAATACCTGCAAATGCTGCCGATGAAGCTGTTACCATGATGCAAAGAGGCCTTCAATGTTAAGTAAACGTATTATCCCTTGTCTTGATATTGCCCATGGGCGTGTGGTCAAAGGCGTTCAGTTTGTTGATATTATTGATGCTGGCGACCCTGTTGAAGCAGCCATTAAATATGATGAGCAAGGAGCCGATGAGCTGACCTTTCTGGATATTCGCGCCAGCCATGAAAGCCGTGATACACTCTATCATATGGTAACTGAAGTCGCCGAACATGTTTTTATGCCACTTACTGTCGGTGGCGGTGTTAAAGCCCTTAAAGATATTGAAGGGCTGCTACATGCAGGTGCGGATAAAGTGTCTATCAACACTGCGGCAATTTTTAACCCAGAGTTGGTGAAAGAAGCAGCAGAGCGATTTGGTTCATCCACCATTGTTGTGGCTGTGGATGCGAAATCCGTTCAAAAAGAGGGCGAAGAAAACCATTGGGAATGTTTTACCCATGGTGGCCGCAAAGCTACAGGCATCAATACTGTGGAATGGGCCAAGAGAATGTCTGACTACGGTGCGGGCGAAATTCTTTTAACCAGCATGGATGCCGATGGCACCAAAGAAGGTTACGATATTCCACTCATCCGTGCCGTCTCAGATGCAATCACAGCCAATGTGGTGGCATCGGGTGGTGTTGGCACACTCGAACATCTCGCCGAAGGGCTGCGTGATGGCAAAGCCGACGCTGTACTTGCTGCTTCGATTTTTCATTTTGGCACATTCACCATCGCCGAAAGCAAAGCTTATTTGGCAGCACAAGGCATTCCTGTTCGCCAAGTTTAAATCGCGCCCAAAAAAGGTGTGCTACAAAACAAAACTTCTACCATGAAAAACATTACATTAACGACACTCAATGCCCGCTACTCCCACACTTCGCTTGCTTTACGTTACTTGTTTGCCAATCTAAAAGAGCTTCAGCAGCACGCTGATATTGTTGAATTCACCATTAATGACAATATACAAGATATTACTGAGCAGCTACTGACTAAGCCACTGTTGGCTGAAAATGTGCGCATTATTGGTATTGGTGTTTATATATGGAACGCCATTCAGGTATCTGAACTTATTCAAACATTAAAAAAAATATCCCCCGAAACCATCATTATTCTTGGCGGCCCTGAAGTAAGTTATGATCCAATACGCATCAATATGAGTGTCGCTGATTATATTATTCGTGGTGAAGGTGAGCTTGCCTTTTATGAAGTTTGCAAAACAATTCTAAATCATCAAATGCCAGTAACAAGGGTCGTTGATGCAGGAACTGTCAGCCTTGATGCTATTGAGCTTCCCTATCGCTATTACACTGATGAGGATGTGAAAAACCGCCACATTTATGTTGAAGCATCGCGGGGCTGCCCTTTTTCTTGCGAGTTTTGCCTTTCTTCCATAGATCATCGTGTACGCAACCTATTCATCAATCGCCTATTGGATGAATTTGAGATCCTTTGGCGACGCGGTGTACGAAATTTCAAATTTATTGATCGAACATTTAACCTAAGCCCTAAAATATCCAATCAGATTTTGGATTTCTTTCTAACCAAAAGTGATGACTATTTTGTCCACTTTGAAGTCATCCCAGATCACTTTCCAATCAGCATCCAGCAACGCATCAAACAATTTAAACCAGCATCATTACAATTAGAGATTGGCATTCAAACACTCAACATTGATGTGGCGGCAACCATTCAACGCAAACTGAATATTGCCAAAATAAAAACAAACATTGCTTTTTTGGAAGAGCATACCCATGCCCATATGCACTTGGATTTGATTGTTGGCCTGCCTGGTGAAAGTTTAGAAAGTTTTGCACAAGGCTTAAACCAACTTTGCAGCCTGACCAATGCAGAAATTCAGATTGGCATTTTAAAGAGCCTTTCTGGAACCAGTCTTTCACGGCATAATACGGTATATAACATGGTTTATAGCGACATTCCACCCTATGATATTCTAAAAAGTGATCAGTTGAGCTTTGATGATATACAAAAAATGAAACGTTTCGCCCGTTTTTGGAACCTGTACAAAAACAGTGGAAACTTCAAAAAGAGCATCACGCTTTTATGGCCAAACAACGATGTTTTTGAACGTTTCTTTGCATTTTCTTTATGGATTTATGCGCAAACCAATGCCACTTGGCAGATCTCTCTAGATCGCCTTGCTGCATTACTTTTTGATTATTTAATACATATAGAGCATGATGACAAACAATACATTGCTGATTGCTTGGTACAGGATTTGATGAAAATTGAAGGTCGTGTTTTACCTGCTTTTTTACGCCCTTATACACCATACACAAGCAAAAAAACTCAAGTGAAGGCATCTGGACATAATAAACGCCAACTTCGTCACCTTTAACCTGAATAATTCACAAATACTGTCGTGCCCTTGCTTGCCCCTTTATCCGCAACGGATTCTTTGCCAGTCGACCGTATCCACTGGTACGGCACTTCCGACAAAAAAATCGTTACTAATAAAGGTTCTTCGCAATCATCACAATGATTTATGAATTACTCAGGTTAAAGAGTAGCAATCAAATAACTTGTACACTTCAAACTTATTTTTATTCAGCATCAGCGTTCGTTACAAAAAAACAGTTGCAAAACAACTTATATTCATGTATAAATCTACATTGACTTTTACAGCGAAAGCTGAATGTAAGGAGGCAAAAATGCTCGGAAGACACCAAAAGACAACAGGCGAAGAAACAACCCTTATTAAAGTACAATGGAGAAAGCTCCGTACTTGGCATCTGAATGAGAAAAAACGCCTGAAAAGAGCTATGAACAAACGTTTTAGACAGGAAGGAAAAAGAGAAATTTTATTCAACCAAGTTTCTGCCTAAATTTTCTCTGCATAAACTTAACCCTCACCCGTATTATTCACGAATATTACGCGTAAAGAAGCCTCGCTGATGCGGGGCTTTTTTTGGCTATGTCGCAAACCCCTGTTGAAACTGTCCAGTTTTTCCCAGCGTGCTGGGTTAAGTCCATGCCTTCTGGAAGGCGAATGCCGCAGCAGTCCTCATTTTGAATTTTAAGCCTGCTTGTGTGTTTTGCCCAACATCAACAGTTAATTTACTTTCCATTAAGCCTCCAAAATAATGTCATTTGTATAGTAACTATTCAGCTCACTATTGACTTTATCCGATATACCCCATGTGTCGGTCATTCTCGTACTTCGACAAGCTCAGTAAACAGGATGCTGAGCTTGTCGAAGCACAAGGATCCATTGATAACCACGATTTTCATCATGGACTCCCAATACAAGCACTTGGGATGAACTGTGCATAGAGTCAAGTTGGGCATCTTGTTAGCATGCTAAATAGTTACAATAAGCTAACTCTGTCATCATCGCTAAAAAAGACATCTTCTCGTCTGTTTCCACGTTAAGTAATATGATTTAAAGGGTAGCGTCCCCTTTGTGCTTTATTGACAAGAGTTCTCAAGAAAGTATGAGACCCCACCTGCACAATTAGGATGCAAATGCGCGAAACAAGACCTGACCCCATCTGTGTGACCCATCTGCTATAGGCCAGCAGAATTGGATGGTTGTCGTGCACGTTTCTACGCTTGTTGAATCTCAGATACGACTTTCTTTATTTTTTTGTAGGATGTTGGTTTGCTCAATATTTCAATCGGAAGGGCGCTGCCTTGCTGAAGTTTCTTTGCATCCGCATAGGCTGTAATCATAAGGATCGGGAGCTGTGCGTTATACTGGTAAATAAGGTTGCTAAGATCCATGCCGTCCATGCCAGGCATGCGAAAATCAGTGACCAACATGTCGAATGCTTTGTCCTTCTCTTTTATAGCCTGCTGGAAGAGTATTAAGGCTGCTTCGCCACTTTCCGCAGTGGTGACTTGCAGGCCGATACGTTCAAGGAAATGCTGGTGTACATGCAAAACTTCAGGGCTATCGTCTACCAAAAGTATGCGCCAAGGTTTAATGTTTTGGGGCACTTCTTCTGAATTCGATTGTGGCGTTGGTGTGGTTGCCTTTTCAATGCTGTTTGGCGCTAGGCTTACCTCATGCTCTAAAGGAAGGCCTGTTTCTTCTTGAGAATCTTCAGTTTGAGAACCTTCAGCTCGAGGCTCGGCCAGCATAGGCGGGAATGTGATGTTGATTTGAGTGCCTTTACCCAGTGTGGATTGAATGTCAAATTCACCACGGTGATTGCGAACAATGCGCTGTACCATAGCCAGTCCCAAGCCAGTCCCCCCCTCTTTTGAACGCGATGTCCAAAAGGTCTTGGTTACTTTGGGAATGTCTTCTGCAGCAATACCTTTGCCTTCATCACTGACGCAAATGTGAAGTGCTGGGGCATCATGAGCGGCCAATTTATGATGCATGTCGGTATATAGTCGGATATTGATACAGCCAGCTGTCTGCATTGATTCTGTAGCATTCTTGATGAGATTCATTAAAATTTGTTCTAATTGTGTTGGATTGATGGCAATGGATGGTAGATTTTTTTCGACATCAAGATGCAATTGAATGTGTGCAGGCAACTGAACGCGTAAGAGGTTTGTGATGCTTGTTAACGATTGATGCATGGCCTGGCTATCTATGGATTTATCGCCCTCGTTTGGCGTGTTGAGTGTCAAAAGATGAGTGATCATGTTTGAGCCACGTTCGCCTGCATCAATAATCAAACCCAATTGCCTGGCAATATCTTGATCTTCCACCGTAAACTGCATAACTTCAGCTGTACCAATCACACTGGTGAGGACATTGCGAAAATCATGCACAATACCTGCCACAAGGGTGCTCATATGACCATCATGCATGTTTTTTTGCATTTCAGAACGCATGGACTCGTTTTTGGTGATATCAAGTAAAAAACAGATTCCAACAGTTTTTCCATGAATATCTAAGTTACTGCTTTGCCCAATCATTTGTAACAGCGCTCCATGACTGTTGCGGCCACGAATATAAAACTGTTGGGATTCAATCAAAGGGGAGGTGAAGCTTTTGAGGCAGGCTTGAGTGACTTCATGCCTATCCTCCATGAGGGCAATGATATCCACTTTTTCTCCAACAAGCCTGGTGGCATCTTTGCAATAAACCTGTTGCATGGCGGTGTTGACATAGGTGATATGCGGCACATCTTGATTGATCTGCTCGAATATAAACACGGGTATAGGGCTATGATTTAAAAAGCCAAAGGCTGATTCTTTTGCCTTCTCTTTTTCGTGAAATGACACTCTAGCATGGCGACTTACGATATAGATGTAGTATGGTATAACAATTAACGATAATACTTGCAGTAGCAAGAGTGGAAAGTCGAGCGTTTGTTGTAAAATATAATAGGAGAAGGCACAGCTGAATAAAAATGAAAGCAATGCCAAGGTCTGTGCGTATAGCAGTATGCTGTCACCAAAACGAATACCATTGCTCATCATCATCATGAAATAAAATAAAAAGATACCACTATGCTGACCGCCATCAACGATGATTCCAATGGTAATCAACAGGGCATCCAGTATGGGAGATACGATGAGACGAACAGTGCAAAGTGGGCGACGAGAAATATTGAGCAGTGTATAAACTTGCCAGCCGATATAAATGAGTATGATGCCGACATACCAGGTTTGGTATGTCGCTGTTACGCCACTGTGGAAATGAACGTATAAAACGCCAAAAATAATCGCAATAAGGCGAGTCCATGTTTGTTGCCGTTGATTCGGGATCAAATCCTGTGTGTGTGTTGGCAGTGAGCGAACCATCCAGTGATACAAAATACAGTTTTTCAGTGTGCCCTCCCATGGGATTGTAATAGAAAAACAGCTATTTTCACCCCTTATAGTCAGTGATGTGCATTACGTTTTATGGAACAAATAAGGTCAGCGCGCTAAATAGTTACTATTCAATTCTAGTATAGACCATATGTCGGCGTTAGCTAGCCTAAATTATTCAGGTTGGGTGATTTCTAAGCCATGGCAGGGTATAGTGCGCGAAATCTTGAATAATCAGGTTTGGAGTTTTCAATGTTGTATGTTGCTGTGCGAGCTGCCCGTAAGGCAGGTGATTTCATTGCGCGAAGTTTTGACGAACGTTCGGGTTTGAAAATTCAGGAAAAGAAAGATAGAGATTTTGTGACTGACGTGGATAAGAAAGCCGAAAATCTTATTCTAAACGAAATTCGCAGACATTACCCAGATCATGGTATTGTTGCTGAAGAATCGGAGCGCACCAATCCCAATGCCTCAATCCAGTGGTATGTTGATCCGCTGGATGGCACTACTAATTTTATTCATGGCTATCCTCATTTTGCGGTGTCTATTTCGGCGTGGCGTGATGGCAAGCCTTTTTTGGCCGTGATTCATGACCCTATCAAGGATGAAACCTTTGAAGCGCAACGCGGCAATGGTGCCTTTTTAAATCGCCGTCGCCTGCGCGTGGCTAGCGCTGGAAGGGTTAGCCATGCCATTTTTGCGTCTGGTTTGCCGCCGTACCGTCGGCGTACACAAATGGATTCTTTTATGAAACGCATGGATGTTTGTATGCGCGAAGCGGAGGGCTATCGCAGAGGTGGATCTGCCGCTTTGGATCTGGCCTATGTTGCAGCTGGGCGCTTGGATGCTTATTGGGAAGGCGGCCTGTGTGCTTGGGATATTGCAGCAGGTATACTGTTGGTTCAAGAGGCTGGTGGCATTGTAACTGACTTGGATGGGGCTAGTGTCGACCTTGAAAAAGGGGATGTTTTATGTGCTAATGGCATATTGCATCGGCAGTTTTTATCGTTGTTGAAACTATAAAAACGATTCGGCTTGTTCTTGATTTCCCTATTAATGCCGAAGTTTTGTGATGTAGGTTTTATGATGTAGGTTTTATGAGGTTCTCTTGCGATGAATAAAGCAGATGCTATAAATAATTTACTTTGTATTGATGTGGGTAACACCCAAATGGTTTTTGGATTGTATCAATATGGTGAACTTATTTCACATTGGCGTTTATCCACGAGTGCGCATATCACCAGTGATGAGTTAAGCTGGCAGCTGTATGGCATGTTCTCCCAATTTGAACATGAAGCAAAATCCATTGATGGGACCATGGTTGCAAGTGTTGTTCCTCATTTGGATAGGGTGCTGCGTGAAGCCTGCATGCAAGTCTGTGCATGCCAAGTTTCCTTTATTGGTGATCGTGATGTTAAAACAGGCATGGCTGTTGATTATAAAAACCCGCGTGAGGTTGGGGCTGACCGTATTGCCAATGCGATTGCAGCGCGTGAAGACTATGGTTACCCAGCGATTGTTCTGGATTGTGGTACAGCAACAACATTCGATCTGATTAATGATCGAGGCCATTATGCTGGCGGGCTTATTATTCCAGGCATGGATATTGCCCTTGCTGCTTTGTGTAAACGTGCTGCAAAATTGCCTGAGGTGTCTGTTGTTGCGACAACAACGCTGATTGGCAGGGATACCATTAGTAGTATGCAGGCTGGAAGTTATTGGGCTTCAGTGGATGGTTTGTCGGGAATTATTCAACGCCTGCATGCCCTTGATATATATCGTGATGCACCAGTTATTGCCACTGGTGGCTTGGCTTCCCGTATTTATGATGATATGCCCAGTATTAGCAGCCTGGAACCCCACTTAACCTTGAATGGCTTGTATATCTTGTGCAAACGTCACTTTTCAGCATGAAAAATATATTGGTTTTGATGATATTGGGCGTTACATCGGGATTGACATGGCAAGCTTGGAACCCACCAGAGATACAAACGCAGTTGAGACAAAATCGCTTACTTATTCCTGATATACAAGCGCCAGAAGAAACGTTATGGCGTGTTGTAACCCGTCGCATGGTTTGGAAACAAGCTGTTGCGGATATGAAAAATAGATTATTAAAAGAAGGTTTTGAGCCCGAACAGATTCAGCGGCGCGAGCCCGTTGAATTACATGCCTTTGATGATCCTCGGACATTTAAAACACAAGCCGAAGCAAGAAAAGTGAAAGCTATGTGGGAAGAAAAAGGCATTGAAGCGGATGTTCTCAAACATCAAACGGATAATAATAAAAGTGTTTTTAAGGTCGGTCTTGGGCGTTTCTATATCAGTGAATATGCTGAAAGAACGCAGGATCAGATTAAAAAAACCAAGCAAGCTTATAGCTATGAACGGCGCACGATTCGTATTCCGAGTTATCATTTTGTATTTCCTGCCATGCATCAAGACAAGGCTGAAAGCCTATGGAAAAGGTTGCAAAATATAGGGGTAACGGATCCAGTGATTGTTCAGCAGCGCGAATTTGATAAACTTTATACCAGCAAATCAGCGAATCGATCAAATAAATAATCTGCATCTTGTGGGCCAGGGCTGGCCTCAGGGTGATATTGCACTGAAAAGACAGATTTATCTTTCACGCATAATCCTTCAATGGTTCCATCAAATAAAGAACGGTGGGTAATTTCAACATTGCTAGGAATGGCATCGTCGGATACGGCAAAGCCATGGTTTTGGCTGGTAATTTCAATTTTCCCTGTGGTTTCATCTTTGACGGGATGATTGCCACCACGATGTCCAAATTTCAGTTTAAATGTTTGTAAGCCTAAAGCTTGCGATAACAGTTGGTGCCCCATGCAAATGCCAAAGATCGGTGTGTCAGTATCCAATAAGGCACGAATAGTATCCACTGCATAAGCCACGGCAGATGGATCACCTGGGCCATTGGATAAAAATATTCCATCAGGATTCATTGCCAAGACTTCTTCAGCAGAGGTTTGTGCTGGCACAATGGAAACTTTTATTCCACGATCTGCCAACTTCCGAAAAATATTGCGCTTGCAGCCAAAGTCAAATGCCACAACATGTTTGTTTATCGTCGGTTTTGTATAGGCTGCACGATCAAGGTTATAGGTTCCTTGCTGCCATGTTGAAACATGATCACAACTCACTTGCCCTACCAAATCACGACCTTCCAGCCCAATCCAACCCCTAGCTTTTGTCACCGCATCTTCGTCCGACATACCATCTGAAACAATCACGCCATGTTGTGCGCCATGGTTACGCAAGTGCCGAACCAAGGCTCGTGTATCAATATCTGCAATGCCAACCACTGATTTGCTACTTAGCCAGCTAGCCAAGTCTTGCTCGGATCGGTAATTTGATGTTTGACGTGCAGGTGCTCGCACAATCAAGCCGCGCACAGCGATATTATCAGATTCCATATCCTGCGCATTGACACCCACATTACCAATATGTGGGTAGGTGAATGTCATGATTTGATCCGTATAAGAAGGATCTGTTAGAATTTCTTGGTAACCAGTCAGTGATGTATTAAAGCAGACTTCGCCGACGGTATGCCCTATTTTTCCCAATGCCACGCCTCGAAAAATACGACCATCTGCCAATGCTAAAATTGCCTGTGTGTCACTCATGCGCATATACCTCAGAAAAAGACTCGCCGCAGGGTATGAAAAACGCCGTTAAAAGTCGAGCAACATCACGCATTTTCCATACTATCAGGGGAAACCAGCCGAGCTGTCGCAATCAATGCTCCCAAGCAGCCTAAAAATGCACCACCCGCTAATAACGGAAACAATAAGCTGGCAATATGCAGCTCAATAGCTGAATCTGCCAGCCATTCACTGCTTCCCCAAACCCAAGGCCACAGCAATAACCAAGCAAGTAGGCCTGCTGTAGCACCCAAAAGCATGCCTTCCAATACAAATGGCATACGTACAAACCATTCTTTGGCTCCCATAAGGCGCATCAAATGCACTTCATCGGCGCGTGCCAATAAAATCATGCGCAATGTATTGGATACAATCAGCGACATGGCTAAAATTAATAAGACTGTGGCAAACCATACAAATTGTTCGATTTTGTTTAAAATATCACGCATACTTAATAATTTTAATTCATCCTGATTGATATCTGCATGTGTGCGTTTTACAACATCACGCACATCATCAATAACAAAATGGTTTTCTTCATGTTTCAATAGATGTACAAGCAATGTTTCTGGCAAACGCTCGGCCAGCGTATCAACATTGAGTTGGCTGCCGCCCAACCATTGTTGCATCCATTCTGCTGAATTTTCACGTGCTACATAACTTACTTTTTGCACGCCATCCACGGCTTCTAAATTTTCCTGTAAAGCCTTGAGTTCTTTTTTGTGTTCTTGGGGTAAATAAACATGCAATACGACTTGTTGCTGCCATGCTCCAACCCATTGCCCTGTTGCCTGTAAACCCATCCACACCGAACCCAAAGCCCAAAGCGATACAGCCACAATGATTAAAGCTAGGTATTGGTGAATGCCAAAGGGGGGAATATTCATACCACCTGGAAGGTGAATGTTGACGGGTTCATTTTTTTTAACGGGCATAAGAATCCTCCACCAAAGCACCAGCATGTAATTGTACGATCCGCCCAGGATGTGATTTTAATAAATGTAAATCATGGGTTGCCATGATAACCGTAGTGCCCAGTTGATTGAGACCCATCAATAAATTTAGCACATGGCGTGCTGTATCTTCATCCAAATTGCCTGTTGGTTCATCGGCCAAGACCACGGGAGGAGTGGCCATCATGGCCCGTGCAATGGCGATTCGTTGTTGCTCACCACCTGACAAAGCTTCGGGGTATGACCATAAGCGATCTTCTAGGCGAACAAATTCTAAAACTTTCCGTACACGTGGAATCAGACGATCTTTATTCCAGCCTTGAACACGCAGTGGCAAAGCAACATTTTCAAATACAGTGCGTGAGAAAAGCAAGCGGTGATCCTGAAATACAATGCCTGTCCGCCGCCGTACTGTCCGCACTGTTCCCATATTAGCTTTCCGCATATCGGTATTTTGTACGTGGAGTTGCCCTGATGTTGGGCGAAAACCACCATAAAACATGCGTAATAGTGATGACTTCCCAGCCCCACTTTCACCTGTGAGGTAAACAAACTGTCCTTGTTTGATGCTTAGGTTGACACCCGACAATGCAACTTTTCCTGTTGGGTAGCGCAGCATAAGTTGCTGCATATCGATGATGTTTTTGCGCTCTGACATGCCAAAACAGTAGCGTATATGCCAGCAATTGCACCCCCCTACTGACAAACATGCTTTCAAGCTTCAGCATGCCGCCATGTTTGTCTCCTGTCCGCAATGTAAAGCGCAATATCTACTTGAAGCGAATATTAAAAATGTCATTTTGATTTGTCACCGTTGCGACACTGAATTCAGTAGTGAGCCAGATATCAAAGACGGCGCTCATAGCCCAAACATTGCCGCACGACCTGAGTTGCGTCTTGACTCTGGTAATGAAGTGTTGGCCGTCATGCCATTGCCTGAAAAAATGGTTCTTCCCAAACGTGGTAAAGTACGCGTATGGCCTTGGCTTATACTGGTTTTATTATGTGCTGCTGGCTTGGGCATTTGGAATAATCAAAACCAATGGCTATCGCAGCCTTGGGTGCGCAGCCTGATGATGAATGTGAAGCTACCAATTACCCCTGAGGCAAGAGATTGGGAGCTTGTGGAAGAAAGTTTGAATAGCCAATGGGTGGATCGCCAAGATGGTAGCCGTGTGCTGGTTGTGAGTGGTTATATTCACAATCGTTTACTGAGTGATCAAATACCTCCCAGCCTACGTGTTCGCTTTTTTGACGTGCCGCATAGTAGCGCTGTTGATACACGCAGTGTAGCTATTTATGAGCCGCCCAGTTTAGTCGCAATACAGCACGCACCCTACCTGCCCCCACCGATAGACCAAGTTCCTGTCAGTGCCGGTGGACAGCGTGCTTTTACATTGATTCTTGAAAATATACCCGAGCAATATCAAGAAATATCTATGAGTATTTCTGTTCCTTAGGAATGGAAATTGTGACGCTAACCATCCGCTCTGTATTTTTTATTATAAGGGTATTTTGTTGGGTAATTGAACAGCGAATTGATGAATCATGTTTCTTAATTCTTTTTGGACAGGGGGTAAGGCATGGCCCGGGCTGTCAATGAAAAAAACATCACCGCGCTGTTGATGCTTTAAACCTTGTAAGAGCGTGATGCTGCGCATGAAACGTGCGGTGTTTTCCTGGCCTAAATGATTGTGCCATTGCTGCATGTCCATACGTATCGAAGGCATTTCCAATCCGCCGATGTGTAGGGAAAAACACACAAATACCGTATCCTTCATTACGGAATGAATGCTCAAATGAAGCATTTTCTCATCACACGACCAAGGCAAGCCGATTTCTTGCCAATCATTTAATAAAACGGAATAAAACTCGCGATGGGCGCCATCACAAAGAAGGTAAAAATCATTTAAACGGGTTGTTTTCATAAGTTTAATCCAAGGGGCTCACAGGTTTAGGAACGGGAATTAAATAACTTACGCAATTCAAACTTGTCTTTTTACCCAGCATCGGCGTTGCAAAAAAAACTTACATAGCAGACTATGCTTCGCTTTTTGCGCCTTGATGCTGAATAAAAATCCTCGCTTTAAATGCACAAGTTATTTAATTCCCGTTCCTTAATTCTCGTTCATATATGTTGAATAATAGCACCACTGCTTGTGCAGCGATGCCTTCGCCACGGCCTGTGAAACCAAGTTTTTCTGTTGTTGTTGCTTTGATATTACACGCATCTTGGTGGATCCCCAGCAAGTCAGCCAGACATATTCGCATATCGATAATATACGGTGACAGCTTCGGTTTTTGCGCAATCACGGTGGCATCCAGATTGCCGACCTTCAAGCCATGTTTGGCCAAGCTATGCATGACTTTATGCAGTAGTTTTGTGCTATCAATGCCTGCATATTGTGGGTCGTTATCAGGAAAATGATGGCCAATGTCGCCCAAGCCAGCGGCACCAAGCAAGGCATCACATATGGCATGAATCAGTACATCAGCATCTGAGTGCCCAGCCAGACCAAGGTGATAGGGTATTTCAATACCACCTAGGATCAGTGCTCTATTTTCTGCAAAGGCGTGCACATCGAAGCCCTGACCAATTCGCATCATAACATGCCCTCTGTTAACGTTTTTTCTATCTGTGTTAGCTGTGTCTGCATCCATAACAAGTCACCTTTAGTGGTGATCTTTCGGTTATTTACATCACCCTGAGATACATAAACAGCAAAGCCAGCGGCTTCCAATACTGAAGCATCATCCGTATGCAAATGCAAACGCTTACATTCTTGTTTTAGCGCTTGTTCAAACCATGCCCGACGTGCTACTTGTGGGGTTTGCACGGCTCGCAAATATGTGCGATTGGGGGTATCGATGACACGCCCATCTTCTGAAATTCGTTTAATCGTGTCGTTTACCGCAAAGCCAGGGATGGCCGCTCCATGCATCTCAGCCATATCCAAGACATCCATCAACACATGTTTTGAGGTCAATGGTCGTGCCGCATCATGCACAGCAACCATATCAATATCATCGGGCAAAGCAGCGAGGCCTTTTTGCATCGAAATGGCGCGTTCAGCACCGCCATATATCGCAGGCAGCAATTGGAAAGGAAAGCTGTGTCCAGACACAGTATTGGAAAACAGCATGTCACCTTCAGCGATGACGGGCTGCACGATGGTAATGCGAGGTTCCTGAGATAGGCTTTGTAAGGTGTGCAGTAGAATCTCCTGCCCACATACTTTGACATATTGTTTGGCAAGCGCACCACCGAAACGTGTGCCACGCCCAGCCGCTAACAATAATACAGCAATTTTCATCCCAAAATCCGATATTGACATTGAATACAGACTATCATGTTGGATAGGTCAAGCGATTGCGGTATGTACTGAATGTCAAAGTTGATTCCTAGGTTCATAGTGGGAATTGTGAACCATTAAGTCATAAGGGTCACGCAAAGAATAAACCATCCGAATGCTGCTGTTAGCTTTTTTGTAGCGTTCCCATAATATATTGCATCATTTTCTGTGGTTCAATAGGCTTGCTTAAAAAAGTATCCATCCCCGCATCCAAGCATGTTTGCTGAACATCCTCCAAAGCATGGGCACTCAAACCAATAATGTATGTTCGAGGTTTGTTTTTTTCTTTTTCGTATTGGCGTATTTTCTTGGTTAACACTAGGCCATCAATGCCAGGCATACGCAAATCAAGCAGGATTAGGTCGTAGGATTGTTGTTGAAATAAACGCCAAGCCTCACGCCCATCTTTTGCCAAATCGGCTTCGACCCCTGACTTTTTAAGGCGTTTCAACGCTATGCGCTGGCTGATTGGATCATCTTCGGCCAGTAAAACTTTGCAGCATTGTAAATGATTTTGAACAGATTTCTCAAAATTTGTTCGTGCTTCGATAAGGACATCACCAGCATTGGCAGCATCCAACGAGCATGAGATAACATCTGAATCATACGAGCATGGGAACCTGAAATTAAAGGTACTGCCTTCACCCAGCTTGCTTTCAATACGAATATCTCCCAGCATTTCTTGAACCAGACGTTTGGCGATGGTTGTGCCTAAGCCTGTGCCGCTGTGCTGACTTTGCATTAAGTTTGAAACTTGTGTGAAAGGCTCAAAAATAGTATCGATATCTTCTTTTGAGATGCCTATGCCCGTATCTTTTACACGAATATCCAGCCATGTTTTATCTAATTTTTGCAACCCTTTTATATGAATATGCACGCCGCCTTTTTCCGTGAATTTCACGGCATTGCCCACGAGGTTTACGAGCACTTGGCGAATTCGGACCTCGTCACCCAGTATGACCATTGGGACAGCTTGCATTTCAGCCGTTAGAGTAATGTCCTTATGTTTTACCGCGACAACAAATGTTCGCAAGACATCAATAAGACAATCTTTGATATGAACAGGGCTATTTTTTAAGCGAAGTTTTCCTGCTTCAACTTTGGATAAATCCAAAATATCATTGACCAAAGCTTGCAATGATTGTGCGGATTGTTGCACCAGACTGAAATCTTGTCGTTGTTCTGGGTGGATACCCGACCGCATTAAATCAAGCAGCCCAATCATGCCATGGAGTGGGGTTCGAAGCTCGTGGCTCATCACGGATAGAAATTCGCTTTTGGCTGTTAATGCTTGTTCAGCCTGCTGTTTTGCATCAATAAGTTTTACTTCCATGTATTTTCGTTCCTCAATTTCTTTCAGTAGTTTGCCAGTACTTCGTAGAATTGCTGAGCGTTGCATAATCCAGTGCAAGGTAAGGAAAATAACCAGCAATATTAAAAAGAAGACGCATATTTTCCAAGCCGATGTTTCAAGAACATCCTGCAAGACAATTTTTTTATGGTATAAAAAACCATAAAGTGAAAAATCTTTGGGTAACAAACCAAATGTTTGATAAGTCCGTACAATACTTTGCCAGCGGTCGGGATTGATATAACCAATTTGAACCATATCAGAATGCATTAAACGTGAAATTTTGCGTGCCTCAAACGCCAAATGCTCACGGCTTTTGTGTTGGCTGTTGTATTTCTTTAAAATAGTATCAATGGCTTGGTCAGGATGTTTTAAGGCTTCATTCCAGCCTCTTAGTGTTGCTTGTAAAACGCGCTCTACACGATCAGGGTGAAAATCCAGTTCACTTGAAGTTGTGATCAGCATATCACCATAAAAGTCCACGCCGTAGTCTTGCGGATGGAATTCGTGAAACGCAAAGGCGCGTTTTCTTAATAAAAAAGGTTCGTTGGAAATATAGCTTGGCCATGCACTGGTTTTACCAGATAGTAAATCATCTATCGAGCCAGTATCTTGTTGAATCACCTCTTTGTTATTGTAGTCAATGCCTGCCTTTTTTAGCATCGCGATAAGTTCAATACGGATCTTAGAAATCATAACGGCTTGGCCGCGTAACTCAGCAAGCTTGTTGATGGCTTGAGGGGTTATAAGCTCCATGGCCGAATGTTGAAAAATATTTGCCAAAACGACAACGGGGAAACCTTCGTTTTTATAAAGAAGTACCCCCGTATCGGCGACAGCATATTGTACAGCACCCTCTACGAGCGCTTGTATGGGATCTTTATCTGAGGTGCCTTCAATGAGTTCAACTTGAAAGCCTGCATCTTTATAATAGCCTTTTTCAAGTGCGACGATGTAACCCGCAGATTGAAATTGATGCATCCATTTTAAGTGAATTTTGACGTTTTCGAGTGCAAGCGCGGGAGAGCTCATCAGTAGACTGATGAAACAAGCTGCTATCAGGGGAAAAAAGCGCATGACATTCATTCCCCGTATTTATAGCACATATTACTGAATGATGCCAAGTATGCGTTTTATCGACGCTGGTTCGTGTTATTTATTTACGGTGCCTTAGCCTGAATAATTCAGATTAGATAGGAATATCGACCCAGGAGCACACGGGGGGGAGGGGGAGGCGTGCTCACCGAGCCGATAAACCGTTGGGGTGTATCCAGCTTCTTTTTAAGGTTACCGGATATGGTTATTAGTCTAGCATAAAAAAAAGTATATGGTGCAAGATGCAAAAATATATTTTTGTACTGGTGGGCATAGAGGGTGAGCGGCGTGTATAGTGCTGTAGTTTGGGGTGCATAAGGTAGAGGGGTCAATATGATAAAAAATCAACAGGCGATGGATCAACGTGGGCTGAAAACCTTGGCGTTGTGGTTGGTATGGGCGGCGATATGCGCTTCGGTGTTTGTGCAGCTGTTTCACCAGGCCAATATCTGGGATTATATTGTCTATGATACATCACGTGTTACGTGGGTTATTATGGCAACCTTTGTATTTGGTGTGCTGGTCAGTTTGGTGCATGTGGTTGCTTTAACAGTGGAGTGGCTTTGTACACATCGTTTGCAATATCAGCTTGAAAAACATGGCTTGTATGGCGTGAAAACAAAAAGAAAGTTGGCAAGTAGCCGTTTGATTGCGTCATTGCAACACATTCATAGAGGGGGTGGGCAGGTTGATTTGCCGACACTCAGCACGCTAGAATTCTCGGCTTATATTCGTGTTGCTCGCTTTGTTGGGCTGCTTGGAAGCATGATGATTACCATGGGTTTGATTGGTACGGTATTGGGCTTAACGATTACCCTGACAGGATTAAATGGTGCTTTGGAGAATATTGATTCTGATGCAACATCTGTGCTGATTGGCTTGCGTGAGGCTATGTCTGGCATGGGTTTGGCGTTTTATACCACCTTGCTTGGCTCAATTATGGGTGGCGTGCTATTGCGCATGTTTGCTTATATTGGTGATAATTCGATTGAGGCATTGCAAGACACGCTGGTGCGCAGTTGTTTGGTGTATGCAGCTATTGATTTAACGCCATCGGTGCAACGCGATTTTTTGCAATTGGATCGTGTTATTGAAGGTATGGAGCTTCGACTTGGTAGTTTGACGCAATCGTTGCATGAAAGTAAAGCTGCGATGACTTTGTTTGCTGAAGAGATGCAAGATTTAAAAGGTGCGACATCACTGTCGGCTAGTGATGATGAGATATTCAAGGCCATTGCTGTACACCGCCATTATGCCAAAGTGTTGCGTTATGAACTGCAACTACAGAGAAAATTAAGTAATTATAAACAGCGACTTTTAGCATTTATGGGGTTTCAGATAGGTGCTCAAAAGAAGCGCTCTGAGGGTTAGCTATGCGTTCACGGCGTAGGCAGGATCTAAGCTCTATTTATGAGGTGTTTTCCGATATGGCACTGCTGATGTTGGCGGCATTTATCTTTTTGTTTGCCATGTTTTTAATGGTTTCAAAAGTGAATGACTCAGGGGACTCACTCAAAACAAAAGCGCAGGTTGCCAGTTTGGAAAAAGAGTTGGCCGCTGCTAAACAACGTAATTTAGACCTTTTACAGGAAATGGATGCCTTGGTGGGTTCCAGCAGCGAAGTTCAAATGGAAAAGGTGCTGGATTCGGCTGGTTTGGGTAGAGGGCAGGGGCGTAAAGATTTTGAAATGATGATAAAGGGCTTGCGTAGGATGCCTGGCAAAGATTTGCATTTGATTATTGATGCAACTGGCTCAATGCATGGGGTGACGGCATTTTTAATTCCTGTTTTACGGGTCATCGCTATTCGGTCGGGGAAACACCTGAGCGCTATTACATGGTTTGCAGATAATCGCACGGGTACCTATAGGGGCACAATGGGCGAGATGTTTGATTACTTAATGCAAAGCGCGCCATTTATTGGTAATAGAGAGACCATCGGGCACACCTTTGATACATTGGCAAAAGAAGCAATTATTCCTGGGGCATACATGTTGATTGGTGATGAGCCTCCAACCGACACCGTACATTATCATGCGATCCCTGCCCCTGTGTTTACGCTACCACTGGGCAATAGTGATACTAGTACCAAAGTTGCTTTTCAAAAAATAGCAGAAATTTCAGGTGGGCGTATGCTGCAATTGAACTTTCATTAACCACTCAAAAAATCACATCAAACACTTCACCTAGCAGTGGCATGTGAATCAATGTTTTTAGCACTGGTTTATCAGTAGCAAGCTCCACGGCCTTTTTGTATACCGCCAGTTGTGGTGCATATTGTTTGGCATGTTCGGCGGCATTGCCACCTAGGTAACTTTTGTGATCAATGATCACATAGCCTTCAGATAGCTCAAGCAACATGTCTATCATACCAGTCATTCGTTGATTGTTTTCCAACACCATCGTTATCGCCCATTCGCTTTTTACTTTGGCAGTTGGGTAATGCTCAGTGATATATTGATTGAGTCGATCACTGGCCAGCAATACATCTGAAGCTGTCATCGAATCTTCCACAGCCCAATTGGTGAGCAGGTTTTCGGCATGGCTTAAACGGGCGGCTTCATCTTGACCAAGATCTGCACCAAGGAAGCCATGCATGGCATTACCAAAGTCTGTCATCTTTGGTTTATCAGTAAGCTTGAGGTGCTCACCAAGAGTGGCGACTGATGAAACGGTTACATCTTCTTCACTCAGCTCTCCCCCGCTTGCATCCCCCCAATCCGCACTGCTGGGAGCTCTTGTTGCCGCTGGATACTCCTTTGCTTCAGATAACTTTGGTAGATACCTTGATTCATCGGCAGGCATTGCAACCTCAGCCGCATCACATGGCGGCGTGAGTTCTCGGGTGGTCACCTTGAATACTTTTGTCTCTTCACCATTGGTGATAATGCTCATTTTACCATCTGAAAAGTTTAAGACGGGTTGATTATCTTCATCGATAAGCTCATCCAACCACTTATTCTCAATATCTTTCTTGGCTTTTTCTTGCACCAAAATTAAACCATCTCTGGCTCTTGTCATGCCAACATACAAAACGCGCTGAGACTCCAACAAAGCATGGTTTATGGCGGCTTTGGCAATGTCTGATTCTGCAAGACAGGCATCAAGGGCATCGCCCTTTTTCTTGGCGCCATAAGGCCATGGCCAGAAACGAATCGAACGACCGTTTAAAGGGGTTTCGGCTGTAAAAATTTTAGCTTCGGATACTGAGACACCAAACAAACGGCTTTTCGATGGTTTATTTAAACTGGTCATCACCACCACTGGCAATTCAAGGCCTTTGGATTTGTGATAAGTAAGTACATTCACTGTGTTTTCACCTGAGCTTTCTGCTTGTTTTAACTCAGCTTCACTGCTTAACCAAGTTAAAAAACCTATCACCGTGGCTGAGCTGTGCCTTGACTTGCACCTATTCTGATATTCAATGCATGCAGCACGCAATTGATCAAGATTACTTAAGCGCAAGTCAACATTACCCCAAGCATGAACCGTGCGTTCCATATTCACACTTGCCATAGCTTTTTCCAATGACTCTAATGGTGTGAGATACACAGCTTTCTTGCCTGCTTGCGTTAGCGCAACCATCAAGGGATCTTCTTGCCAGCTTGCTTGGGTGGTTTCGCCATCATTAAGTAAATTTTTCAGCCAATCATCATGGGCACTGTGCTGGCGACTAAAACAAACAATCTCCGCCATGGCGATGGTGTCCTGTTGATCAGCCATATAACGCAATGCTGCCAAGGCCAATGTACACTCATTGGTTGCCAGCAGATCCCCCTGAGCAATAGAGGCGCGAATACCAATGGCATTGAGTGATGCAGATACGGTTTCGCATTCCTTATTCGAACGACAAAGAATGGCGATATCCCCTGCTTTGATCTTACGCTCTGTAATCAGATCTTTAATGCCAGAAACAAGTGCGCTGCTTCTTTTTTCAATATTACTGCCTTCCATCACCCAATTTTCCAACCAACCATCTTTTGCTGACTCTTTGCGTGCTTCGGGAATATTAAGGCGTACCTTATCTTCGCCCATCTGATGGAACACAGGGCCGAAAATTTCATTGCAAAAACTGACCAGTTGCTCTTTTGAGCGCCATGAGTCTTTGAGTACATTATCAGCTGAGGCAGCACCTGCTTGCAACTCAATGTCACTGGCCACAGCATCCATTAACACCGGATCTGCCCCACGGAAACCATAGATGGATTGTTTCTGATCACCCACCCAAACCACATCTTCAGCCAACTCTGAAAATTTAAGGAACAGTGCCAATTGAATAGGGCTGGTATCTTGAAACTCATCGACCATCAATAATTTCACACGCTCTTTGATTGAGGCTTGGAAGGATGGGTTATTGGTTGCCATATCCAATACCAAGGCTTCTTGATCAACAAAATCCATAAGCCCTTGCTCACGTTTGTACAAAGCATACTGCTCTAGGGCATGGCCTGCACAATCAAATACACCTTTGATCATGGCTTGCATATCATCGCGGAATCGTGGGTGTTTGAGATGTTCACTGGATCCTTCAGCGGCCCATGGCCCCCACAAATCTTTAACCAGATCACCACCCCGCTTGCCAATCTCAATATTCTCAATTTCTAGCCAGTCAACCCAACTCAGCTCCCAGCCTTTACTTAATTTCTGGTGGATATTTTGTAAGGATTTTTGCGCCAGTTTATTTACTTTTTCACCAGCTTCAATCAGATTTACTGCTTGAAATACGGCATCTTTCAAGCGTTCATCTAAGCCAATGCCCATTTCTTGACCATGTGATTTGCCAAGCAGTGATTCTAATGAAGCCCACGACTCATCACCGGATGTTGTTAAGTTTTCAGGTGTCATGGCATTGGAACGCGCAAGGTTGACTATTTCACGAACAAAATCACGCCAATCAGCTTGTTTGGCAAACGCTGAGCCGTAGCCCATTAAGCCCAAACGTCGTGCAATGGGTTCAAGCTGTTTTCCAGCTTTATCAATGGCCGAGGCCGTTGCAATATTAAAAATACGTGACGCATCCTCTTCCAAAAGCACATCAACGGCCGGTGATAAACCAGCTTCAAAGGCATATTCCTTAAGCAGGCGCGAGCAAATTGAATTGACCGTACCTATTAGCCCATCATAGATGCGCTGGGCTTCATCTGCTTTGCTTTCATCAAGCAAGCGCATACGAATGCGTTCTTTAAGCTCTGCTGCCGCTTTATTGGTGAATGTCGTGGCCATAATCTGTTCGGGCGCGACAGGATTGCCCCCCCCTTCACCGCTGATTCTTTGGGCAATTTCATTCATTAAACGATAGGTTTTACCTGAACCAGCACTGGCACTAATCAACTGAATATTTTTCATGCTTCTGCCCTCGCTTTGCCACATAATTTACCAAAGTCACAGAAGTGACATGGCGGACTTGAATACATTAAATCAGCTTCCTCACGTGCAGCTTGAAGTTCTTTTCCCTCGATCAAGCCAGACACTTCAATCTCTCCCGTTGTCATTTTCTTGAATAAATCAGTCCAAGTCTTAGAACCTGAATTCCAAACCTCTTTGGCTGATAATGGACTTTCAATCACAGATGTTGTATTAAAACGAACATCATCGGTAAGTACCTCTCCCTGTGCCAGCATAAAATATGCACCTGGTGCCCAATCACTATCGCTCTTAGCCAACATCCATGCATAACTGGCCAACTGCAAGGCTTTGCCTTTTTCAACTTCTTCTTTTTTATATTTTATCGAGCTCGACCATTTTAAATCGATTACAAACGTATTGCCCGCATGATCTTCCAGCAATAGATCAATATAGCCTCGAAATGGAATGCCATTCAAAGCTTTTCCTTCAACTTTACCTTCTGTTTTGGTGACATGCAGAGCTGCTTGATCAATCGATTTCACCAAAGCATCCACCGCATCACACACACCCAGTCGGTAACGCTGACGCTCCACTTCACGACCTGATTCAAGAAGCTCTGCGGCCATTTGTGGCACACGTATATCAAACAATTCGGAAGCTCTTGTGGTTACAGTATCCGCTGACCATGTTGTCGGCGCTAAATAAAGGTCTTCTACAATTTTATGGCACAGTGAGCCAATCATGGTGTTACCCGTTGGTAAGCTGAGTGAATCCATCGCCCTTAAACCCGCATGATATTGCAATGCCCACTTGGTTGGGCAGCCAATTAGTGTACTCATCTGAGAAAAAGAAAGCCTTTTCGGTTTGACGATGCAACCAGGCTCTACCGCAATGGTTGCTTGGGCTTGTGCCAATATACTTGTCTTTTCTTGCTCTAAAAGCATCTCACGCCCGGCAAAAGAAATAGACTCCTGCTGATGAAGCTTCTGCCCTTCAACGGTAAGGTAAGCAAACAACGCTTTTTTTTCTGAATCCGATGTTTGTTGTTGCGTGGCAAAATGACGAATCTCATCCCAAAGTGGGTGCGGCTGCACTGCCTGCCCATTCAAACGTTTTGGCGTGACCAAAATTAAACGCTTTCCTGCATAAGCCAGAGCATTGCGCCATTGCTGACTTTGCCTAGCGCGCACTTGTTGGGATGTTTCCAAATGAATACCAATGCTTGCTAGATTTGAGCGTTCTTCACCACTCCAGAAGGTCATGGATGATTGTCCGGGGTCGGTGAAGCCCCACCAGATGATGGTTTCAACTTCAGCGGCAATAGCACCCGAATCGAAAACACTTAACCAGGGCGCTGCTTGAACCACGATCTCAGAGTTTTCCCCGCCCTCCGCAATCACCGAGTCCAACATACGCTCCACTTGCGCTCTAGGGATTGGTTTTTGATAACAATCTGCCAACGCAATCATACATTCAACTTGGGCTAAGGCCTGGGTCATACTGCGTTCTAAACTAGGGGATTTCAAACCCAGTTTCACCCATTCACACATTGCTTTTAATGATTCTGGAGGAATGCCTTCACTGGGATCAAAACGTAAATTTGTAAGGTGGTGCTTTAACTGCTCCATCAGTTGTGGTGCTTGTTTTAGAGCGGCATCTTCATCCAGACCATTTTCAAGCAAGATCTGTTGCTGCTCTTTTGTGATTTTCTGCTCAGCTTTTAGCCAGTGCTCGCCACCAATACCTGGTTCATTTTGAATCGCACGACATAATAGTTGTGCAGCAAAGCTTGGCACAGGCGAATAAGGCAAAGAAAGCAGCGATAAAAGGGCATGAATATCCAATGGATTCCAAACATTGGCCAAACTCAAAGGTAAAATTTGCAATGCAGCGCGCCAGGCTGATCGCTGATTATTACCCAGCATCGGCAATCCTGCATTGTGTAGTGCTGCATCCAATACATCACTGCCTTGCCCCTGAATCAGTAATACTTCACCATTATTTTCCTCACCAGCTTTTAGCCATGAAGCAACACTGTTGGCAGCCGACCATTCATCGTCTGCGCGTAATAAAATAAGAGAGTCATCTTCAGCGACAATATTTTCTCTAGCTTCAGATGCGCAGAACATCGCTTGTTGAATACGACCAAGGTTGCCTGCTGCCGATGTGTGTTGTGCTTGGTTAATAACCATTTCCACACCACAAATGGCAAGTCTGTTCATCACTTGTTTTAATAAAGCAGGGAGATTGTTTGAATTTTCAACCAGTTCAATTTTTTCAATCGATATCGCTGCAACATGATCCAGTGCAATAAGCACCCTTTGCAATTTATCACCCAAGCCTTGTTTCAAGGATTCAGGCAACACTTGATCAATCACGGCCAATGCTTTTAAGCGCGCTGTAAATGCAGCATCACTTTGACCTGTCCAACCAGCAAGCACCAGCTCATCACGCCAAGCCAGCATCTGTTTGGCCGAAGACCAGGAGTCGGCTGCAAAAGATTCCGTAAAGAAAGCTGCGTCTGCCTTACTCAGTACATTGTCGCGCACCTCACGCATACAGTCCATATAACCCTGGATCCGCATTGTGTGATGGGTTGCTTTGCCTGTGAGTCCTAAATGCGTTTCTAAGACATTCAACAGCCCTTTAGGCCCCGTAAACAACTTGCCAAGAGAAGCTTCTCCAGCTCGAACACCATCAGGTGCCACGCTTTGGTCGTACGCCATATCAAAAACAATGTGCATATTAACTATCCTTGTAAGCGAGTTATTTCTTAATTATTTAGCTCTTATCCGATATGCCCATTGTGTGGTCATCTTATGCTTGGGCAAGAGCTAATTCACGTTAAATTTGTTAGAATAAGTGATTAGCACTGAAGACAGGACACACTATAATTCGTCATTCGTGTTTGAACACCGTCGAGGATGTAAGTACCTGTCTTTTTCTTGAGAGCAAAGCTAATATAAGGGGACAGTATACCTATTAATTTCCATACAAGTCCCTCTTTCCTCTAGAGACTACTTAATAGGTATACTGTCCCCTTATATCCAGACGGGCGTACCACAAATAGCTCCAGCGGACAATTCAAAGCGGCACTTATTTTGCTTTCATAAAAACGTGCCACTTTGAATTGCCGCTGAGCAAAACGTTATGCCTTTAAGCGAAGGTAATTCTTGACTCTTTAATGGTATTGAATAAGATACCACAATGAGTATTTCTATAATCATTGATACATGCGTCTTTATTTCGGCTTTACGCTCAAACCGAGGAGCATCATTTAAAATTCTGTCTCTCATTGACAGTGGTAAATTTGAGTTTTACTTGTCTGTAGCTCTTGTTTTGGAATATGAAGCAGTGGCAAAACGAAGCACTCAAAAACTCGAGCTTACAGATTCAGATATAGAAGAGCTTATCGATTACATGTGTGCTGTAGGAAAGTCTCGCCAAGTACACTTCTTATGGCGGCCGAGCTTAAAAGATCCATCGGATGATTTTATTTTAGAGTTGGCTGTAGAGTCTCAATGTAATTACATCGTTACACATAATATTCGAGATTTTGCAGGTGCTGGAAAATTTAAAGTCAAAGTAATCACACCACAAAAATTCCTTAAAATTATAGGAGCTATATCATGAGCACACTCAGCTTGAGACTACCAGATTCTCTACATGAAGGCGTAAGAAAACTGGCAAAACA
>JAUZQT010000072.1 GCA_030950825.1 Mariprofundaceae bacterium
AACCATTCAGGCAATGGCGAGCTCATCAAGTGATGCGCTGCTGGTGTTGAATAGAACACCACAATCGACCAGAAATGCAAGTGACCCACACGATGTGAATACAAGGGGTTACCCGTGACTTTCGGTACAATATAATAGGTAATCGCAGCCGCAACTGGTGTAATTAACAAGCCCAGTACATTATGGGCAAACCACCATGTCATATACGCTTCATTCAAACCCGTTAAGTGCAAAAATTCGGGCAAGTTACCAATCAAGAATACAATAATCAACATGAAGAACGAGCCTGCAAAGAACCAGTTGGTTGTATAGATACCCTGTGTACGACGCGTTACAATCGACATAAAGATATTTACAAACAACGGCAGCACCATTGCCAAAGCAATATACAAATCAATCGGCCAAATAAAATCAGAGTACTCGCGACCAGACGTCATGCCAAACCACAATGTAGAAAGTGCAAGCATCAGACCAACATTCCATAACATGCAGTTCCAAACACCCAGCTTTTCAGACCATAATTTGGTATTGCCCAGAGCTGGAACGATGTACATCGCAGAGGCTGCAAACGCGCCCACAATCCAACCAAAAATCACTGTATGCACATGCACCTGGCGCATATGGCCAAACTGTAATGCATACAAATGCGTAAACCAATCTGGAAATGCCAACTTCGCCGCATTAAACGAGCCTATTCCCGCACCAATAATAAACCACATAATACACGAAAAACCAAAGAATAACGCGGCTGTACCGCCAGGAATATCCTTTTCTTTCGCAAACAAATACTTAAGCATTTACTCACCCCTTTTTTTTAAATTAAAATCCAACAACCTTCGAACAATAAAACCACTCATTCCTCTTGGTCTTCGTCATGCGCTCCAGGCATCAATAGATACCATGCGAACCACATACTCGAAAACGCCAAAACAATCCCCAACACTGATGCAACTGCCGCCATATTACTCTCCCTAACCTTGATTAATTAATTATTCTTTCTGATAACCTTCGCGAATCGCATGCAACTTCAAGGCATAACCCAAAATCCACACAAACATAACACCAAAAATAATCATCACCCAGTTACCAAAACCTTCAAAGGTAAATGGCGAATACGCATCAGCCCCCCACAAACCAGCTTCAGGAAACGGACCGCGTCCCACTGCCAATTGGGTAGCAATGGTAAACACAGAGCCATTACCCATACCTGTAACGAAACCCGCTACAATAATTAGCCACACTGAATTTTTCATACTCTCCTCCCTGTTAAAATTACATTAAATCAATTTTAATCTTCGCAAAGATTATGGAGATTTAACGGTGTGTCAAGCCCATAAGTCACTTGGGGTTATCAAAACAGCCAACATTGCCAAACAGTCTATTCACCCTCATAATCCCACACATGCGTGAATTGCTTATTTATAGTATCAGTGCCTGTGCCTCATTATTTATCTTAGGCTATGTTGTTCACATGTTTATTGGCGGCTTGGTCAGCGAGCAAACAGAAGTCATTGCCATTATCGTAGTCTTAAGTATTGATTTAGCAGTCATGGCATGGATGGCAAGAGATATTCTTAAATCACGACAACAGCGCTAACCAAGAGCATATAGTTTCACCGTAGTGCTAGCGAAACAATGCAATAAAAACAATGAAAACAAACAGTAATGCGCTGAATAACAATTCAACACGTGCCGCCGAGACCAATCAAAACCAATAGAACAAAACACTTACAATGCCCGCCGCTATTCAAATCAACACTGATTTGGCCGCGATAAAAGCAGCCAAAACCGCAACGTACCCGTTTTCAACAAAGGTCTTGGGTAAGGCAGTGTCCATCTAACCTGAATAGCTTTCCGAAACTTATTGATAAAAAGCCAAAGCCTTACTTACCGCAGGAAAGTCATCTTCAGAAAACTGCCCTTTATGAAAAACATACTGCTGCTTTCTCCCCCGCTCATCCACCCCTGTTAAGCCAAAAGACTTGCCCGCTTTATCCGAAAAAAACCGAATATCACGCATTAAAAGGCACTTTTTATTATTTTTAAGCCTCAAAGAAATTCTCTCTTTTGATATATCCAAAGCCACTGGTGCCGATGGCATCAGCAACAAACGACGCAACACGCGCCCACCACCGACCATAAAAAAGAAAAAGCCCAGAAAGATCAGCACCTGCCCCATCACCTGATCATCACCTGTATACCAATAACGCAAGCCTATTAACAATAAAAAGCCGACCGTAGGCACATATAGCAGCAAATCCCATATGATTCCCACCTTATCAGGGCGCAAAGAACACTTTATTTCTCGCCATGCCTTAGCCATTTTTAGATGCTCCCGCCACACGCTTTAAAACAGGCTCAATTTCAGCACGTAACACACGCCCTGGCGCAATATAATCCACCTTTCCTTGCGCATTAATCACAAAGGTCCAAGGCTCGCCACGCACCTGAAAGGCATCGTATGCCTCTGGATTATAATATTGATCCATATGTAGAAAATTAATTTTATCACCATAACGTTCCAGCATCACCTTTAACAACTGAAGTTGCTGATCGCATTGCGTACAATGACCTGGTGTCGCAAACTCCAAAACAATCGGCTTACCATCTTTCAAAGCCTCATCAAATGACAACTGGTACATACGCGCATCAGGGTAACGGTAACTCGTAAGCTTCGACATATCGCCACCTGCATCAGCCAACGTCTTCGTTTTTAGTGAAGGCACTTCCTGCCCTATGCGAAACACGCCGCCGCCGCCAAACTCCATATCACAAGAAGTTAATAAAAACAGAGTCACCAGAGCAGTCAAAAGATAACGGCTCACGTTAAATCCTCTTTGCTATAACAAGTTTTAAAAATGTTATAAGCCCATATAAAGTTTGCAACAAGAACCAATGTTCCAAATATACCCATTGTTGCCAGCCATGGCCTTACAATTGCTTCAACCTCAACTGGTGTTACATGCTCACTTGCAATACCGCCAGCAACACCCGCCACCGTAAAGAAAACCACCATACCAATCAATCCAAGATTGTGTACCCAGAAATGCCACTTCACCAGCTTCATACTATAAATTGGGCGCTTCACCAAACGCGGTACAATATAATAAATTGCGGCAAAAATCGCCATCTCCACCCAGCACAATAGGTTAATATGCGTATGTGCACGCACGATCAAGTTACCATGCATCCGATGATCCACAAAATGTCGAAATTCATGAATACCTCCCATTAAAGCACCCCATGAAAAGCCAATCATACTGTAAATCACACAAGCAAAAATAAACCATAGCGTATATTTTACATATTCCTCATCTTCCCACGGCTGTTGCACCATCACCTCTCCCCCGTTGCTTCAGAATCTTTATCTCGAATATCTTTATATTTTTCTTTCCAAGCATCTGGCGCCCATGTGTTCACCATCGCATCAATAAATGGCGACTCTCCTTTGGGAGGAACTGGCGATGAAGCAGAGCCCTGCTCTGAAATTAACTGCGATAAATATACAGCCATTAAATGCCGTTCCTGCTCGGACATTTCTGCCACATAAAAAGCCTGCTTGGGCTTTGGCCCGTGATCCATCGTCTCATGACCATATACAGGCTCAGGATCCGCCAGAAAATCTTCAATCCACTGCAATGTTCGCTTACTTCCAGTACCATCAAGGTTATTGCCCATATTGGTTCCACCGCGCATGGCTCGATGACACTCAGTACAGGCAGCTTCGCGAAAAATAAGCGAACCTTTTTGCCCTTCAGCACTCAAATCATAGTGGGTTTTCTGCTCAAACAGCGGTTCATCGCGCGTAAACATTAAATACTGCATCACAGCAAAAGCAATACTCGCTAGAATTACAAAGGCTCCAGCCACGATGAACATAAGTTTTTCGCCAGTTTTCAAACGTTGTTTGTTGTCTTCTTTCATAGGCGAGGCATTATCCGCCTCAAACGATGGTTTGCAACAAGGAGCTTATAATGTATTTCCGTTTTATATTTGGTTTCATCATCATATCCATGATGCAGGGCTGCTTAACCCAAGCAGATCAACAACAACACGCTGGAAAAATGATCAATCAGCTTCATCAGGCCATTCAACTTCAACAATGGGATAACGCCATACAGCTCTTCGACCCAAGTTTCTTTAAGTCCGAGCCCCAAAATATATGGAAGCAAAAACTTATCACTTTGCAAGACACACTTGGAGCCATCAAAGGTTTCAATATCATTTCATCATCCAAAGATCCACGCTTTGGCGGTGATTTTTATATATATATCATCTCGGTTCAACATGAGCATGGCTTCAGCCATGAGACAATCACTATTTTCAAAGGTTTGGATGAGCGGCCTTTAATGGTTACAGGATACCAAATCAGAGCGCAGAAAAACCAATGATCCAGTCAAAAATCATCATACTTTCACTTATCATTGGCCTATCTTCCTGCACTCAAATGACCGATACCAGCACACCAGAGGCAGTCGTCAACCAACTTACAGGGACATGGAAAAGCAATGACGGCAAAGTCATCTTTTATTCCGATGAAACTGCCAAAATGGTTTTTCCGCAACATACGCCACCAATCAAGCTCATTTCAGCCTATGAAACAGTCAGAAAAAACAAAATCGGCATCAACCTCGGCGGATTTTGGAGTGGCCCTGCGCTGGTTGACACATCGAAAATGAGCGCATTACAATTAACCATCACCTTCCCAGAAGAGAGTGCCATAGAGCTTATTAAGGAACCTTAGGACTGCGGAAAATCAAGCCTTCGCATGAATACTTAACGCATGAATATTCGAAACAAACTCTTCTCTAAGCGCTTGATTAATCAAACGATGGCAAGCAACCCGGCTTTGACCTGCAAAAGCGGGAGCCGTAATATAAACAATAAAGTGCCCACCCCCACTTGCCTTCGCAGCTGCATGCTCCGCATGTTTCCATGACTCATCTTCAACACGCAATTCACTGGGGCTAAAAACCTGCATTAGAACAGCTTCTATTCTTTTGGCACGTTCACTCATTTCTTTGCTTTAACATGAAACAAATGAGCTGATGAAGCTTTTTTAGCCTGCGATCGATGTTTCACATCATGGGGTGCAAACGTTTTATTAGCACTCTCTTGACGCTTACGATAAATAATAAAAACTTTGCCAATATGATGAATCAACTCTGCTGAAACCTGTTGACACAACTTTTCAACTGCCGCGAGGCGCTCATTGCGCTCACCCTGCTGCACATGAACCTTGATGAGCTCGTGGGTATTTAAGGAAATATCGGTTTCAGCAATAACACCTTCAGACACACCATGCTGACCAATACGAATAACTGGTTTGAGATGATGGGCTGCTGCTTTTAATTCTTTGCGTTGTCTACTATTGACGGGCATAAAGTCTCTCTGTTGTGATTGATCGTTGTCAGGTTCCTTGCCCTGAATAAGTCACAAATACTGTCGTGTCCGTGCTTGCCCCTTTATCCGCAACGAATTCTTTGCCAGTCGACCGTATCCATTGGTACGGCATCCCGACAAAAAATTCGTTGCAAATAATAGGTTCTTCACAATCATCACAACGAGTTATGAATTTTCCAGGTTAGAACCAACATTCAGAATAGGGCACAGTATGCAAATATACAAAAAAAATGGTAGTTATAGACAGGTCGTTTAGGATATTTCATACTTGTTAATGGATCAAGACAAGGGGGGCGCAGATGAAAGAGGAAAGTGAACATATCAGTCGTGTTTTAATTCTGGGTGGTGGCCGTGGTGGCACTGCAATGCTGGAGATGTTATGCGATGAACCCCTCGCCAATGTCATAGCTGTCGTAGATATTGACAGTCAGGCAACAGGCATCATTCAAGCCAAATCCTTAGGCATTGCTGTCTATACAAATGTCAAAGAAGCCATTGTTGCTTGCGCTCCTAGCCTTATATTTAACCTTAGCCACAGCAAGACTGCTGAAAAAGAAGCTTACGCGACTCTGAACACTGGCTCTATCATTGGTGGTATCGAAGCGAAACTTATTTGGCGTATGGTAACCCAATTAAAAAACGCCAAAAAAGGCCTAGAATATCAAGCAAACCATGATCTTTTAACGGGTCTGTACAACCGCAGATTTATGATGGAGCAGATGTATCGCGAAGTGAACCAAGCAGCTCGTTATAACACTGATTGCTCGTTGGTATTGATTGATCTAGATAATTTCAAACGTATCAATGACACTTACGGTCATCCTGTTGGCGACATTGTGTTACAAAAAGTATCTGATGAACTACAAAAAAGTATTCGCATCACTGATACTCTTGGGCGTTGGGGTGGAGAAGAGTTTATTGTTTTATTGCCACATACCAATGCGCATGATGCTCAAATTGCGGCACAGCTATGGCTCCAGCGTGTACTGAGCATATCCATTGATTTGGCTCATGAGGAGAAATTAACAACAAGCTTCTCTGCAGGGGTCGCAGCATTAAAAATAACAGATCGCAAGCAAACACAAGAGCATATCGAAATACTATTAGAACAAGTTGATCATTGCCTGTATAAAGCAAAAGATGCTGGGCGCGCCTGCATTATGGGCATGGATAAAGAGAAGGAATGAAACAATCAAAGAACTTTATTGCTTGATCGTCTAAGCCGCATTATTCACAAATACTGGGCTGCGGGCGTTTACGCAGAGGCAGCCTTGCTTGTTCCTTTGCTCGAAACCCGTTGCGACAAAGGTTCTGCGCAATCATCGCGTCGATTCATGAATAATACGGGCTAAGGCATCGTAAAGAAATAGGGATAAAACAACTTATAATGCAAATAAATACCGATGCTACTGCCAATCCACCCCGGTTCCCCTTACGTTGGCGCTGGACAATGCTGGTGGGAGCTGTCGTCGCCACTTCAATCCTAGTGCTGGCTTGGGGGATCTTAGACATGGAGCGGGATGCTTGGCTCGAAAGCTTGGAGTTACAGGCTAAAAATTCAGTCAATCGCTTAGGCAATGAGCTAAAAATACCCATGTTGAGCGGAAGTGCTGCTGAGGTCGAGAGCATTGCGCGCAGTTTCTTACAAACGGTGCCCATTGCGTTGACCGTCCACGTACAATATGTCAATGGCAAGCAGCAGCAATTCAATCATACTGCAATGGACAACATTGCCATTGACCCTGCCATTCTCAATCAAATAAAATCCACTAAAACGGCAGCACGTTTTAGTGATGAGCAACTATGGTTTGCAAAACAAATTGATTATGGTGGAACTAGCTTAGGCGCTGTTGCTGTACGTTATTCCGAAGAAGCCTGGGAGGCTTTGGCGGGGCGATTACTCAAGCGCATGTTTTTTGCAGCAAGCTTGGTTATTGTACTGGCAAGTATCTTTGTTTTTTGGATTGCTGGAAAACTCAGCCTACCCATCGAAAAACTGGCCGCTGCGGCGGATCAAGTGGCGGCAGGCGATTACAGCGTGCGCCTAGCAGTGCAAGGCAACGATGAGATTAGTGATGCCACCAAACAATTCAACCATATGGTGAAAGAACTGGCTCACAAGGAGCGTATGCGCGATGCCTTTGGCAAATATTTGAATCCTAAACTAGTCTCCGAGGTCTTTGAGGGTAGTAGCGGGCATGTGGAAAACACAACGCAGGATGTGACTGTATTGTTTGCTGATATGGTTGGCTTCACTTCTTTTTCAGAGAGCTGTGAACCCGCTGAAATTGTCGAAGTTTTAAATAAACATTTCGAGGTATTTCACCGCATCATTGATTATTTCGGCGGCCATGTGGATAAATATATTGGTGACGCGGTCATGGCTGTATTCAATCACCCCAACGAAGATACAGAACATGCAAGGCATGCAAGCCTTGCCGCAATAGCCATGACCATTGCTTGTCGAAAGCTTGGTGTGCTGCGTCAAAATGGGGAGGCGATTTCATTTCGTGTCGGACTGAACTGCGGGCAAGTCATCGTTGGCAGCATTGGTGCAGCGGAGCGCTTGGAGTACACAGTAATAGGCGATACAGTCAACATCGCTTCACGCATGGGCGGGCTTGGTGATGGCGGCGAGCTTGTTGCATCCCGCGCAAGTTATACCCGTCTAGGTGATGGTTTTAGCTTTGATTCCATGGGTAAAAAGAATATTAAAGGTGTCAAGGATGCGATAGAGTGCGGTCGCATAATCGTCCGCGATGAAGCAACAGAGCGTCAAGTATTATATGCCGTTGCCCTAGCTTTTGACTTAACCTTGCCATCGGATATACGCCTTATTATTGGAGATATAAATACGTGATCAAACCAGCATTCTCAAATATGCGCTTCTTGCTTATGATTGGCATTGTTTTTTCATTAACCGCCTGTGCAACGGGTGGTACAGGGCAAGTGGCAAAAGCATCATCTCTAGCCTTCTTAAATAGCTATGATATGGCTTTACAAGATTACCAAGCGGGTAAAATCATGGAAGCTCGGGCACGTGTATTGGCCATGGATGCAAAACGTGAAAACTACAAACGGGCACAAACACTGCTGAAAAACAACATTGACCCAGCCCGTATTCGATTGCTCAGACATTACAAAGCCAAAGCCAAAAAAGCTGCAAAAAAACGTCAATGGTCAAAAGCCATTGATTTTTATCAACAGACTGCTGAATTTTCAGCAAAACCTGAGATTTTTCTTACTTATGCAAAAAGTATCCACTTAAAAATGCGTCAAACGCGAATCTCTGCATTATTAAAGCAACGGCGCATCGAAGATAAGGCTTGGCAAATTTGGGCGCGCTCCTACAAGCCCCCACGCGGCATTTCCAACTCGGATGTCGTTTTTAGCCGTATGCAGAATTTTATCAAGGATGACCTTGAAGAGCGTAGCAACCGAGCTTATCGGGAGGCAAGGCGCTATCTGAATAAAAGCATGCCTGACGTGGCATACATTGAAATTGAATCCTACCTTCGATGGCATCCTGAATCAGAGAAAGGGCAACGTTTGCTCACAGATATTCGTGAAGCCATGCCTAAAGGTCTTGTTCTTAAAAGCACAAAATTAAAAGCAACTGCGCAAAAAACACACTCAAAAACAAAAAAACAAATCCGCAAGTCTGATATAAGCCGTTTAATGAAAGCTGGTGAATGGCTAAAGGCCAAAGATGCCGCATTATCATACCAGCGTTATGCTGGCAATAATGCAGACAAGCTTTTGAAAAGTATTCGTATCGGTTTAACAAAAGCTGCAGCAAGCCTATTCACACAAGGATCAGTGGCATTTCGCAAGGAGCACATTGATGAGGCAGTGAAACTTTGGGAGCAGTCCGTGATTATGCAGCCAGATAACTCAGAATATCTTGATGCCTTGTTGCGTGCCACCCAACTGCAAGAGCGACTACATTTACTGCGTCACAACAAGCCCTGAATTCACGGACTATTTTCATTACTATGCTAAACGACAACAAAAACATACCTTTCAATCCTACCAAGAGAGAAGAATATGCGTGATGCCATTGTAAAATCGCGCCGTAAAACGCGCCAATTAATGGTCGGAGATGTCGCCATTGGTGGGGATGCCCCCATTGCCGTGCAATCTATGACCAACACCTTAACCACTGACATTGATGCAACAGTGGCACAAGTGTGCGCCTTGGAAGAGGCTGGTGCTGATATTGTACGTATTTCCGTACCCGATGCTGAATCTGCAAGAGCCATGCCTGAAATTTTGGCACAAACGACTATTCCAGTCATTGCTGATATTCATTTTAGTTATAAAATGGCATTACTTTCCTTGGATGCAGGTGTGCATGGTCTGCGTTTGAACCCAGGAAATATTGGCAGCCAAGATCGCGTTGAGAGGGTCGTAAAAGCCGCGCAGGAAAAAAACATCTCCATCCGCATTGGTGTCAACGCGGGTTCTTTGGAAAAAGAATTTAATGAGCAATACGGCGAGCCATGTGCCGATGCGATGGTTGCTTCAGCCTTGCGTCACATTCGTATTCTTGAAGATATGAACTTTAATGACATCAAAATTTCTTTAAAAGCCAGCAATATTCCAATGACAGTGGCGGCATACCGCAAACTTGCAAAAAAAGTTGATTACCCATTTCATTTGGGCATTACCGAATCTGGCAGTTTATTTGGTGGGACTGTCAAATCTTCCGTGGGGTTGGGGTTAATTTTGGCAGATGGTATCGGCGATACCGTGCGTGTTTCTTTAGCCGCTGATCCAAAAGAAGAAATTAAGGTCGGCTTTGAAATTCTTAAAAGTCTTGGCTTACGCCACCGTGGCGTCAACCTGATTGCTTGCCCATCATGTGCTCGTCAAAAGTTCAATGTCATTGAAGCTGTTCAGGAGCTTGAAAGCCGCTTGGCACATATTCAGGAAAGTGTGGATGTGGCAATCATCGGTTGTGTGGTCAACGGCCCTGGTGAGGCACAAGAAGTGCAAGTCGGCATTACTGGTGGTTATCCCACCCATACATTTTACCATGATGGCGAAAAGTTCGGGCGCATAAAATCACATAATATGATTGATGCATTGGTAGAAGAGGTTGAAAAACGCGCTGCTGATATTCGTCGCAAAGAGCAAGAAGGGTAAAATGACAAAGAAATTACAAAGCATCCGAGGAATCCATGATGGCTTACCATCGGAAGTCGCAAAATGGCGCAAGATTGAAGATGTGGCACGTCGCGTATTTTCTAGCCATGCAGTCTCGGAAGTGCGCCTTCCAATTTTAGAACCAACTGAGCTATTTGTGCGCTCTGTCGGTGAAGAAACTGACATTGTTTCCAAAGAAATGTACGCTTTTAAGGATCAAGGGAGCGGCAATATATGCTTACGTCCCGAAGGTACGGCAGGAGCAGTGCGCGCCTATTTACAAGCAGGTTTGACGCGTTCAGGGATCCAGCGGTGGTTTTATATGGGGCCGATGTTTCGCCGTGAACGCCCACAAAAAGGTCGTTTACGTCAGTTTCAACAAATTGGTACGGAGTGGATTGGTGTCTCAGGGCCTGTCGCAGATGCAGAAATACTGGCGATGGCACAGCATTTCCTTGATGCATTGGATATTCAAATGGTACGCCTAGAGATCAACTCACTGGGCTGTGCTGCATGTCGGCCAGCTTATCGAGATGCCCTAATCACCCATTTAAACGCGTGCTCTGAACATCTTTGTAAGACATGCCATGAGCGCATTGAAAACAATCCGATGCGTGTATTGGATTGCAAAAATGAATCTTGCCAGGCGCAGTCTGCCGATGCGCCAGAAATGCTCGCGCATTTATGCAGCGATTGCGACACACACTTTTCAAACCTAAAAGAGAGCCTCAACGCCTTGGATGTTCCTTACAAAGTGAATCCGCGAATCGTGCGCGGTTTGGATTATTATAACCGTACAGCATTTGAGTTTATCACCGAGCAGCTGGGCGCCCAAGGCACAGTATTGGCTGGTGGTCGTTATGACGGGCTGGTGGAATCACTGGGTGGACCAGCAACGACATGCATTGGATTTGCCGCTGGCATGGAGCGTTTGGCCATGTTGATGCCAGATATTAAGACCCAAACAGTGGATGTTGTCGCCATTGCTTTGGGTGATTTGGCTTTGCCGTACTCCCTAAAAATAGCGGAACAATTACGCCGTGAAGGCCTTAGCGTGGTACATGCGGGCGGTGGTGCTTCCAAACGACAGTTTAAACTGGCAGACCGTGAAGGTGCGCGTTTTGTCGCAATCATCGGATCCAACGAAGTCGAACACGGTTTAATTTCCCTAAAAAACTTGGCAACAGGCGAACAAACAAGCTGCTCAATAAAGCAAGGGATAGCTTTGTTAAAAATATCATGATCGGAAGAAATAGCTGTCGCGCACGAAAAATGCAAAAGCGAGAAATACGCGTTTTATTGCTGCTTTGCCTCACTGTCTCAGTATTGTTTGTTGGGACTTTGGCTTTTTTTCAAGGCTTATCATTCCCAGATGCTGTAAATTGGGTGAGTGAGCTACTGAGCGAGGAAGAGAAACGCACCATTTGGAATGACTTATCCGATGAAAGTAAGGGGATTATTCAGAAACATACAAAACCATAGCGTCGTTTCTTAAATTCAGGCACGATAATCAGTTATGGGCAAGCAAGAAAAAATTGGCTAATGGGCTTGTCAATCACAACCATATTTCCAGATTGGGAGATCGTATAACTCTTGTTTCCTTCAAAATTTTCAGATTTAAGCGTAAAATCCACGGCACTGGCATTGGTCACTTCGATGCAAACATTCTTCGATACACTAGCCCCTGGAAGGTTCGGGATAACTGCCAAAACACCCGCAACTGCTGCCAAATCCAAATAAACCTGCTGGTCAACATAGTGGGCTTCTTCAGCCGTTGCA
>JAUZQT010000073.1 GCA_030950825.1 Mariprofundaceae bacterium
GTGCATTTGAAGCGCAGTGTTTTTGTTCAGCATGAAGGCGCAAAAAGCGAAGCATAGCCTGCTATGTAAGCTTTTTTTGCAACGCCCATGCTGGGCAAAAAGACAAGCATGAATTGCGCAAGTTATTTAATTCCCGTTCCCAAGTGGGGAAATTCATATGCGTTGGGAGGTTTTCTATGCAGTGGTTCATTTTATTCGGTGTTTTCTTTTTATGTTTGTTTGCATTGGTACGGCTTCAACTCTCATTGCCTACATGGACAGGCATCATCACGGCATTATTGTTATTGATGCCACTGCTGGGCATGATTGATCTCAGCGTAGATTTATTTTTATGGATGCTATTCGCGCTGGTATTTATTCCGCTATACCATCGTGAACTGCGCACAACATGGCTTACTGAACCTGTTTTTCGATATATGCAACAATCCTTACCGCCCATTTCTGAGAGTGAAAAGGCAGCCATGGCATCAGGCACTGTAGGTTGGGATGCTGAATTATTTTCAGGTCATCCTGATTGGAAAAAACTCCTAAATATACCAAAAAATACGCTTAGCGATGAAGAAGAACATTTTTTGAATCATGATGTGGAAACATTATGCAGCATGCTCGATGATTGGGATATAACCCATAAGCGCAATGATTTATCCCCCGAAACATGGGGATTTATCAAATCTCATGGTTTTTTCGGCATGATTATTCCCAAAGAATATGGTGGTTTGGCTTTTTCAACCTACGCCCATTCACAAGTGGTACAAAAAATAGCCAGCCGCTCTTTAACGGCTGCTGTCACTGTGATGGTGCCCAATTCATTAGGGCCTGCCGAACTTCTTTTATCCTATGGTACAGACACACAAAAAACGGATTATTTACCAAAATTAGCCAGTGGAGAAGAGATCCCATGTTTTGCTTTGACCAGCTCTGTCGCAGGCTCCGATGCTGGTGCAATGACAGATAAGGGCGTGGTTTGCCGAGCCAACTATCAAGGTCAAGAAGTGTTGGGGTTTCGGGTTCATTGGGAAAAGCGCTATATTACACTTGGCCCTGTTGCAACAGTCCTTGGCCTAGCTTTTCACGCTTATGACCCCGATGCTTTATTGGGCGGTAAGGAGGATTTAGGCATTAGCTGTGCGCTGATTCCAACAAGCACAAAAGGCGTAAAAATTGGCCGCAGACACTACCCTCTGAATGCCGCATTTATGAATGGCCCCAATAGCGGCAGTGATGTGTTTGTACCAATGGACTGGCTTATTGGCGGCCAAGCATATATCGGTCAGGGCTGGCGTATGTTGGTAGAGCGTCTGGCTGTTGGACGCGGCATCTCGTTGCCTGCTTTAAGTGTTGGAGCTGGAAAACGTGTGAGCCAGGTAACTGGTGCCTATGCGCGAGTTCGAAAACAATTTCATTTGCCCATCGGTCGATTTGAAGGGGTACAGGAGGCCATGGCACGTATCGCAGGGCAAACTTATATGATGGATTGTGCAAGGCTGCTTACTTTATCCATGCTTGATCGTGGTGAACGGCCAGCCGTGACCACTGCCATCGTAAAGTACTATTTAACCGAAGGGATGCGCCAAATAGTGAATGATGGCATGGATGTGCATGGTGGGCGCGGCATTTGCATGGGGCCTTCGAATTATTTGGCACGGATGTATCAAACCATACCCGTGGGTATCACCGTTGAAGGAGCCAATATTTTAACCCGTAGTCTGATTGTTTTTGGTCAAGGTGCCATGCGTTGCCACCCTTTTATTGAGCAGGAAATGGCGGCACTAAAAAATAATCATGTCGATCAATTCGATCATTTGATGCTGCAACATGCCGCACACTTTGTGCGTAATGCGGCGCGTTCATTTTTATTTTCAATCACCAATGGGCATTTGGCCACTTCCCCTATCAACGGTGAAATGGCAAAGTATTACCAACAATTGGCGCGTTTTTCTGCCTCATTTGCCGTGATTAGCGATATTTCTCTGATGTTCTTGGGCGGCAAGCTTAAACGCAAAGAAATGCTGTCGGGGCGTTTTTCAGATGCCTTGGCTTATATGTATCTATGCTCGGCAGTGCTCAAGCGCTTTGAAGATGATGGCTGCCCTGAAATGGATAAAGTAAGTGTGCATTGGGCATGTCAATATGCTTTGTATCAGGTGCAGGAAGCTCTGCATGGTATCATTAGGCACTTTCCAGTATTGCTGGTGCGTTGGAAGCTCTACATCTGGGTCTTTCCCCTAGGAAGAACCCTACGCCAGCCTTCGGATGCACTGATTCAAAAGCTTGCGCTACAATTACAACAACCGGGCGATGGGCGGAAAAAATGGCTCGATGGCATCTATTTACCCGATGATGTCAATGATCTGACTGGCCGACTGGAGCATGCTTTGCAATTAACACTGCAAGTGGAACCGATTGAGCGACGCTTGCGTGATTTGGGCTTGTGTTTTTCACAAGACAATGCACAAGCACTCTGTGAGCAAGGTGTTTTGAACAATGATGAAGTAACACTGCTTATCCAGGCTGAACAAGCCGTTTGCAAAGCCATTGCTGTGGATGACTTTGCAAGGGGAAGAAAGCGTAGCACTTGAATCATTTGAGGTGAACCGAAGCGAGTATTCATTTTTCGTAGTAGCTTGTGCTAAGTCTGCCTGACTCCTAGCTTTTGCGCATGTCCTCTATTTTAAATGAAATCGCCGCATACAAACGCCAATGGGTGGCGACATGCAAGGCGCGTGTATCCGAGCAAAACTTATTATCGCAATGCCAAAACAGCGCCCCTTTAAATTTCTCTTCTGTATTATCGGAGCGCATTGATCAACAGCAAAATGCTGTAATTGCTGAAGTCAAAAAGGCCTCACCGTCCAAGGGTCTTATTCGAGAGGATTTTGATGCTGTATGGATTGCACAGTCTTATGCTGATGCGAATGCTACCTGTTTGTCCGTACTTACTGATGTGAAATACTTTCAAGGCAGCGATCATTATGTGCGCGATATTCGCAAGACCGTAAATATTCCCATTCTTCGCAAAGATTTCATGGTTGACCCCTATCAAATCATTGAAGCTCGCGCCATGGGGGCTGATTGTATTTTAATTATTCTTGCCATGGTTGACAATGTTTTGGCACATGAGCTCAATGCTGCCGCCCAAGAGTTGGGTTTATCCGTGTTGCCAGAAGTGCATAATGCCGCTGAGCTGGAACGTGCGATGGATTTAAATACCACCTTAATGGGCATCAACAACCGCAACCTGCACAATTTTGATATATCCCTGCAAACCACCCTAGATCTTCAGGCTGAAATATCTTCTGAGCGTACCATTATCACGGAATCTGGCATTGTCACAGCGGATGATATCAAGCAAATGAATGAAGCAGGCGTTTACGGATTTTTGGTTGGCGAGTCGCTGATGCGGCAAGAAAATCCAGGCGTTGCTTTAGACAACCTCCTAGGAAGGGGCATCAAATAACATCGATGAAACATCTATCACAAGCTGAAAAACATCACACTCTTATATGTTTCATCATTAAAGTATGATGCAAACACTAAATATTCCAGCCGACAAGAAAATTTTCTCTTACCCCAAATATTGGGCTGAATGCTTTGGCATTGCACCGCAACTGCCGATGAATCGCACTGAAATGATGGCTTTGGGGTGGGATAGCTGCGATATTATTTTGGTAACGGGCGATGCCTATGTCGATTTGCCCAGCTTTGGCATGGCTGTGATTGGGCGCGTATTGGAAGCCCAAGGCTTTCGTGTTGGTATTATTGCGCAGCCTGATTGGAAGTCAGCCGATGCATTTCGGACACTGGGTAAACCAAACCTATTTTTTGGCATCACTGCAGGCAATATGGATTCCATGGTTAACCGCTATACATCCGAGCGCCGCATTCGCTCCGATGATGCCTACACCCCTGGCGATATTGGTGGAAAGCGCCCTGATCGCGCGGTGACTGTTTATGCCCAACGCTGCCGTGAGGCCTTTAAAGGCGTGCCAATTATTATTGGCGGTATTGAAGCAAGCTTGCGGCGAATTGCACATTATGATTATTGGTCAGATAAAGTGCGCCGTTCGGTCTTGATGGATTCAAAAGCCAATATACTGGTTTATGGCAATGGCGAACGGCAAATCATTGAAATTGCGCAGCGCTTGGCAAATGGCGAACCCATCAAAGCCATGTCGCATATTCGTGGTACAGCGGTCATGTGTAGCGGTGTTCCTGATGGCTGGCTGGAAAAAGATGCTACTGATATTGACACCGAGATTGTCGTCATTGAACACCCCAATCCTTATGCAATGCATGCTCAGGAAGGTACGTGTGATGAAAAAAAATCGCATCGCGAACGTGAGTATATTGCACCCATTTCGATCTTGGATATATCGCAGCAACGTGATCATACAGTGATTCGCATGCCATCTTATGAAACAGTTTCCGAAGATGCGGTACTTTATGCCCATGCTTCCCGTTTGCTACATTTGGAAACCAACCCAGGCAATGCCCGCGCGCTCATTCAACGCCATGGCGAACGTGACGTGTGGATTAACCCACCGCCTGTTCCACTTAGCACTGCCGAATTGGATGCCGTATTTGATTTGCCATATTCACGCCTGCCTCATATGGCTTATGGCGATATTCATGCGAAAGAAACGCGCATACCTGCTTATGAGATGATTAAAACATCTGTGAACATTATGCGTGGTTGTTTTGGTGGCTGTACATTTTGCTCCATCACCGAACATGAAGGGCGCATTATTCAAAGTCGTTCAGAAGAGTCTATTTTGCGTGAGGTCGAGGAAATCCGTGACAAAACACCAAAATTCACTGGGAACATCTCCGATCTGGGCGGCCCTACAGCCAATATGTATCGCCTAAAATGCAAATCTGAAAAAATAGAAGCAGCATGCCGAAAACCATCGTGTGTCTTTCCTGATATTTGCCCCAACCTCAATACGGACCACAACCCACTCATTAAACTGTATCGTAAGGCTCGCAGTTTAAAAGGCATCAAACGTGTCTTTATTGCCTCTGGTTTGCGTTACGACCTTGCCGTTCAATCGCCCGCTTATATCAAGGAATTGGTGACCCATCATGTTGGTGGTTATTTAAAAATTGCGCCTGAACATACCGAAGCTAAGCCACTCTCCAAAATGATGAAGCCTGGCATTGGCAGCTACGATAACTTCAAAAAACTCTTTGAAAAATACTCCCAAGAGGCTGGCAAAAAACAGTATCTGATTCCGTATTTTATTGCCGCTCATCCAGGCACAAGTGATGAAGACATGCTCAAGCTTGCCTTGTGGTTAAAGAAAAATAACTACAAAGCGGATCAGGTGCAGGCTTTTTTACCATCACCCATGTCCACAGCTTCGGCCATGTATCGCTCTGGTAGAAACCCGCTGAAAAAGATAAGTCGCAAACAGGAAAAGTATGCGGAGAAAGTATTTATCCCTAGACGAAAAAAGCAGCGTGATCTACACAAGGCCTTTTTGCGTTATCACGATCCAAAGAATTGGGGCATATTGCGCGAGGCTTTGAAAGATATGGGACGCACTGATTTGATTGGTAACGGTGACCATCAACTCATTCCAGATACCCACGTTCAGCAACAGAAAAAGAACCATCCGCGATCAAGTTTTCGTACCCAGCATAGCCGCAATAATAAGGCTGGGAAGCATCACAAGCCAATCCGTCGCAAGTAGCTTCATGTAAAAAAACGGGAAAATGATGAACCAACATGTGTCGGTTTAGCGTTGAAACAAGGTAACTGTTCAGCATGCGCACAAGATATTGCACTATGGATGTGCAAACACTTGCAGGATCTAGGAGGCTGAACAGTTACCTTATTCTTATCTTACTGAATGGCTGATAAAAGGTCAGGGTTGTTCACAAGATTTCGCACCCCATGCCCATGATCTTCGTTAAAATTATTTTTCTCACACCATTTTCCAACAGTCGCAATATTCACTTTGGCAACATGCGGACGAACACTCCAAGAAACTTGGAAAGGTGATCCTTTTTCATTGTAATCAGGGCCTGTTGTGGAGCCTGCATACTGAACCGGTGCACCAGTATTATTTGGGATGCCTGTGGCTTGATATAAACCAGATTTAGCTTTCCCATATTTGGTTAAGTCTTTGAAACTTGCAGCATGCTTGTCATTCACCAGAACAAACACTTGTGTTTCTACACGTAATTGTGGGTTTTTGATTGCCTCACTCAAACAAGAGCTCAAGTGTGGCCCAGGTTTTACTTGTGCCGTTGTGTGCACATAATGAACTTCAATGGTATCACCCGGCATGAGCGTGCTGTGCGCACTATCACAGGTTTTATGCTTGGCTGGCGCCAGTTCTGCTTTACTTAACAAAGCAGTATCATAGCGATAACCACTTTGATAACCCTCACCATTGCCATTACCTGCATAAATGCCGAAGTCTTTTGCTTTATGCTCAGCATTTTTATGAAAATGAATATTACAGAGGTTCATTTCTGTATAAGCTGGAGCTACATTAAATAAACGTTTGTTCGCACCTGCTAGCGCATCAATATCTCTTGGAGATTGCGGGCCAAAACCTTTTCCTTTGGTGCTTTTTGCAAGCGCTTTGCGCTGCTTGGCAATCACGCTATCAGCAACCACTGCGTGACTGGCGTGTGCGTTACCTTTGGCATGGCCGTGACCTTCTGAATGACCATGGTCACTGGCAAAAGCTGGTGCCCCCATCAGTGCTGTAGCCGCCAATGCAATAAGAATCTTTTTCATCATGTTAAAATACCCTCCTTTAGGTGGTTAAAAAAACGTAACTATTCAGCTCACTATTGATTTTATCATGGATTCCCAATACAGACCTGCCTGTGCGTGCCGCACACAGACATTTGGAAATGACGTTTTTTAGTCCACATTATTCATGAATCGCCGTGATGATCGCGCCGAAGCTTTGTTTGCAACGAATTTTTTACCATGAGTGCCGTAGCCATGCATACGGTCGATTGGCAAAGGATTCGTTGCGAACAAAGGAGCAAGCGAGGGCGCGGCAGCAT
>JAUZQT010000074.1 GCA_030950825.1 Mariprofundaceae bacterium
GCGCCTGTTTGCGCGCCTAGAAAACGACCAAAAATCCTGCGCCCACGGTGCTCAAGTTAATTCATGCACATTCCTTATTTAATTCTCATTCTTTAATTTATTACCTTGGGGGGAAACCCAACGTTGAAGATTCGGATGTTAGCCGACCTACTGAAAAATCAGAGCAGTCCACATCCACAGGTTCACCGAGTATTTTAGCAGTCATGACCTTTGCCGTAATCGGTGCCAGTGCAACACCATTACGATAATGCCCTGATGCCACCCAAAGCCCTCTCATCGAAGAAACTTCTCCCAGATAGGGTAAACCATCGGGGCTGCCTGGGCGAAAACCCATCCATTGGCGTTCAACCGTCGCAGTTTTTAAGCCCGGTGCAATTTTCAACATTGAAGCCATCAATTGATTCGTGATCTGTTCTGTATTACCACGCTCAAAGCCGACAAACTCCATGCTTGCGCCAATAAGTACCCGCCCATCGGCTCGTGGCACAAAATAAGCATCGTCATGCTTGATAATAGATTTCATCAAACCTGATTTACCCTTAAGTAAAACAATTTGACCTTTTACTGGCTTAATAGGCAAATCGAAACCCAATTGTGCTGCAAGCTCGCCACTCCAGCTTCCACTGGCTAACAACACCTGATCGGATTCAAAGCCTTGGCCATCTGCACATTGCACGCCGCTCACAGTGCCCTGATTGCTTAAAAGTGATGTTACTTCACAATGTTCATGCAGCTCTACATCCAACTGTTGCATCCAGCAGCGAACGGCTTGCAATAAGCGTGGATTGCGCAACTGCGCCACCTCTGGCCAGCGTAAAGATCGCCTTAATTGCGGTGAAAGCGTTGGTTCCAGTTGCAATGTTTGCATAGTATCTAGTTGCTCAATATGCCAGCCAAAGCGTGCAGACCAATCCACTGCTTTCTGCCAATGATTGCTTGTGTCATCATCGAAAAAGGGGATCAATAAACCTGATTTTTGCCATTCAATTGACATGCCAGTATCCGCTTCAAGTTGCGCACGAAATTCAGTATACATTGCCAAGCTGGCGTTAATAAGGTGGCTAAAAGAATCGGGGTAGAACCACGGGTGTATGGGGCATAAAATACCAGCACCTGCCAATGATGCCTCCTGCCCAGTTTTGCCACGTTCCAAGACAATAACATCGACACCGCGCTGCTTTAAAAAACAAGCCGTCAAACAACCGATAATGCCACCACCTATCACCACTACTTTCATGCCCATCCCCTCGCTGGTTGCTTGGGGCATAATAAACCTTACCATGCCCCCCATGTCTGCAACTTCAGCATCCAAAATTACGATAGCGCAAGCCTATCAGCACTGTCAGCAAATCGCAGCGCAACATTATGAAAACTTCCCTACTGCATCCAAGCTGATTCGTGCTGATTTACGTCCTGCTGTGGCAGCGATTTATGCCTTTGCGCGTGCGGCTGATGATATGGCGGATGAGGGAGATGCTTCAGCTGAAGAGCGTATTCAGCAATTGGATGCTTGGGAAGTATTACTGGAGCGCTGTGTGTATGAGAGCGTTGATCATCCTGTCTTTACAGCCCTTGCTGATGCCATCAAGCGTTTTCACCTGCCTGTTCAGGCATTGCACGATTTGCTCACCGCCTTTCGAATGGATTGCACCATTCAACGCTATGCTGGCGAACGCGAGCTTTTGTTTTATTGCAAACACTCAGCCAACCCCGTTGGGCGTTTAATGCTGGCTTTGCATGGCATCCATGATCCCAAAGCAGCTTATGCGTCGGATTGCATTTGTAGTGCATTGCAACTAACCAACTTTTGGCAAGATTTTTGTATTGATCACCCCAAGGGACGCTGTTATTTGCCTGAATCTTGGTTGACTATGCAGCATTTTAGCGCTGATGACTTATTATTAGGTCGTATTGAACATGCACAGGCTGCGCCTGCTATCCAGCACGCCACAGCTTTCACTCGTGATTTATTCCAGCAAGGAGCGGCTCTCTTGCCTATGCTTCCTTTTCGCTTTCGTTTACAGATTGCTGCCACTCTGCATGGTGGCAGTGCCATATTATCAGCAACCGAGCGCTGTGAGAACCCACTTTTTGAACGCCCCTATTTAAAACGTCGCGACTGGTTTGGGATGTTTTTTCCAATTATAGGTAGCATGCTTATGCCCAAGCGCAACATTAAAAAAATCGAAACAAATAGCGCATGATCCCCTATAGCTTCGATTCCTATAAGCAATGTTCTGAGAATCTGTCCTCCGAACAGTATTGTAAGAAAAAAACCCGTGCTTCTGGTTCCTCATTTGCTTATGCCTTTGGCTTTTTATCCAAAAAACAATGCCGTGCGATGATGGCGCTCTATGCTTTTTGTCGTGAAATCGATGATATTGCCGATGAGATTAGAGATAAGAATGAAGCGACACGACAAATCGCCGAATGGCGTGATGAGATTGACCGCGTATTTCAAGACCAAGCCAGCCATCCCATTGGTCATGAATTATGTTGGGCAAAACAACACTTTGCATGGGATAAAGAGCTTTTTTATGAAATGTTGGATGGTATGTTGACCGATATTTCTGCCCACGCATTTGTTAAGGAAAGTGACTTAAGTCTTTATTGCTACCGTGTTGCAGGTGTTGTTGGTCTATTTACGATTGAAATATTTGGCTACAAGCATCGTCAATCGCGCCATTTTGCCACCGTATTGGGTGAAGCACTGCAATTAACCAATATTTTACGTGATGTTGAAGAAGATATGCAGCGTCAGCGCATTTATTTGCCTCAAGTGGCGCGCAGTCGTTTTAAAGTGAGTGATCAGGATATTTATGAAGGTCGCAAACAACATAAAAAATTACCAGCCAACCTAGAGGCTTTATTGACTCATTATGGCTATAAAGCCGAAACTGCTTATCAAAAGGCATTGGAACTTCTTCCATTGGAGGATCGTATTAGCCTACGGCCAGCGATTATGATGGCGGCCATTTATTATACGTACCTTAAACGTATGCGCAGTGCTCAATTTAATATATGGCAACATCCTTGCCGTATTTCACCATTAAGAAAAATGATCATTGTATGGAAAGTGTGGCGGTATGAAAAAAGTTATGCGAAATCACATAATGCTGAAAAATTCCCATTGCGTGTGGATTTCTCATAGGTATTTAACCCGCTTATTCACAAAAGCGGGCTAGATGCTATTTCAATAGCTTAGGCCTTCATGGAATAGCCACATATAAAAAGAAAATATTGATGTTTGACATATTATTTTCCCGCGCCATTATCCGCGCCATCCAGCGGCAGTAACGCCTTTTGGATGTTGAATTGAATGGCTCAATTCATTGTTTGATTCATGTATATGCGCCTATAGCTCAGTTGGTAGAGTAGCGGACTTTTAATCCGTGGGCCCCAGGTTCGAGTCCTGGTGGGCGCACCATTTTAGATGTTGACGTGGTTATTATTATTTATATAGTTCGCCGCGTTCGATCTAGGTCCCCATCGTCTAGTCGGCCTAGGACACTGCCCTTTCACGGCGGCAACAGGGGTTCGAATCCCCTTGGGGACGCCAATTTTTTGGTTTTATATTAAGGAGCTGCACGAAAGTGCCGCTCCTTTTTTATGCGCTAAAATAGCGTCTACAAGCTGCATGTTTTCAAGTGGCGATTATTCCCAGTACTTATGAATTATTCAGGCTAGGTCATCGTGTAATTTCAAATACTACTTCGTTTTGTATAGGCTTGCGGACTGTCTTTGCCGTGGCTATAATTACTCAACAGGATTTGTCGGCTATATAAAACAGGAGTGGTTTAATGAGTTGTGTGCTGGTGGTTGATGATCAATCGATATTGCGTGAAGTAATTGCAGATCTATTGCGGGAATTTGAAATGGCCGATGAAGTGTTCGAAGCCAAAAATCTCAAAGTGGCTTGTTCAATCATGCAGGAGCAGCAGTTGATTGGTATTGTCACCGATATGAATCTGGCAGATGGCAATATGCTTGATCTAATCGCTAATATGCAGCAAAATGGTTACACGCTTCCACCAACGGTTTTGCTCAGCGGCTTTCTGTCGGAAAAAAGTATTCGGCGTGCCAAAGAGCTGGGGATCAAGGTTGTTTTGGATAAGCCCTTGAGACCCGACATCTTGCTTGAGAAAATAGAAAAATTACTCATGCATCATAAGGATCTTGATGCTGCTGGTCTGTAATCACCCAAGTATAAAATATCCACGTTTCTGTGATTCTAACTTCGCATGCAGAGGGGCCTTGCTCATGACAGGTGATCGATGTTTAAAGAATGATCGGGAACATGGAAAATCCTTACACACAACGGGATTACGCGTTGGTTACGCAGCGTGAAGGGCTTGCTAATGCGTCACCTCTGGATGGCTGTGCTACTGATTGGTATTGTTTTCAGTTTTGTTCTATATACGACGTTGATAAATGCGCAGCAACAAGCATTACAGTCAGAAATCAATCATCGTAGCACATTGAGGCTCACCACTATTCGTACGTTGATCCTACAGCATATGGATATAGCCATGGTCATGCCTGCCTTTATCGATGCTCAAATGGTTGTGCATGAATATATTGAAAAGATTGAGGCAAAGCGTTTTATGCGTGGTGTATTGCGTGTACACCCAAGTGAGATGCTGGCCATGGCGATTTTTCCAGCAGAAGGACATGGTGATACGGTGCGCATCACTCAGCCAAATCAATCTGTGGTGGCACTGAACCCGCCTGTGGATATAATTCAATTCATAGATATGTTGCCAAGCACACAAAAAATAGTACTCGTGCGAGATAATATTGGGCAATATAGGCTACGTATTCTATCAATGAGCCATGAGAAGCCACACAGTCATGCGGTCGTGGATTTAGATATCACCCAATTGCTACTTGCAGCTCTCTCTAAAACACAGATGGTAGGGTTGGATATGGATATTGTGGGCTCTATTGCTGGAGATGAGGTGCTGCTGCTGCACCATCGCGCACACAGCCAGAACGAACAAGATGCCAATGATGAAGATAAAAAGGAAGGCCTTCACTGGCAAGATATGTTCAACGCAGGTGGGCAAGATTTTATTATTCGAACCAAGCTGGCACCTGCGATGGCCCAGGAGTTCATTACTTGGCATTCACTACTGGGCTTTGTATTTGTTCTGTTTATTTCCATGATACTGGCGCTGATCATCTACAGGCTCAGCCGTTACCAAGATGATTTGGAAGAGGCGGTGGATGCGCGCACATCCGAGCTTGCAGACGAGAAAGTAAAACTTGGTGCTGTCATTGACAGCGCCAAAGAGAGTATTCTGTTGGTGGATATGCAGGGATCCATCCTGCAAGCCAACCCCTCAGCCAGCACATTGTTTGGTTACACTGCTGAAGAGTGGAAGGGAGTGAGCGTGCATGATCTGGTGCCAAGCATGATGCTTCACGCAAGTCATGCTCAAGTCTTCGATCAAGAAAAGGCGGGGGAAGATCATCATATCATGGGTAAAGTCCGAGAGCTTCAAGCCCAGCGAAGGGGTGGAGAAGTTTTTCCTTGCGAGCTCACTACCAATATCTTTGAAGTACGAAATAAACGCCAGTTCTCCGTTATCCTGCGTGATATGACGGAATACAAACAGCGTGCGTGGATTCGCGATGTACTGTTAAAAATACGCGCCCATACCCAGACAGATCGACCCTTACAAGTGCGCTTAAAATCTATACTTAAAGAATTGCAGAGCGAACACGATGCGTGGCCTTTTGCCGCCACATCAGCGGCTATATTCATTACGCAAGGCGATGAATTGTGGCTTACTGCCAGTATTGGTTGGTGCTATAAAGATAAAAAACACTGGCTTGTCGTTCCTTTTGATGAATGTTTGTGTGGCAAAGGGATGGAAAGTTGCAAGCTTTGTGAGAGGGTGCTTACTTCAAGGGCATCCCGTAATGCGTGTTTCGTACTTGCTCGTGGTGAAAATAAATCAGCGACACTGTGTATGCCTATCATGCATGATGATGTGCTACTGGGTTTGATTCACATCAACCTTGGTACGTTCTTTTTAACCAAGGAGATTCGCGGCTTTTATGCGCAAGTGAGAGACATTCTTGCTGAAGTTATATGGAATGAACACACGCGAAAATCGCTTGAATCCAGCGAGGAAAAACATCGTCTATTGGTTGAATCGATACCGATTGGTATCGTTATCCTTGTGCAGGGAATCGTGCGCTTCACAAATTTACCTATGGCATCTTTGTTGGGTTTAGAGGATCCTACTGCGTTGTTGGATGAAAATATATTGGACTACATTAGCGTAGATACTCAGCCCCAATTCATGAAGCGTATGTTGCATCTGCAGCGTGGTGAAGCGGTGAACGAAATGGAAGGGCAGATGGAAAAGGAAGATGGCCTGAAATTTTGGATCGTCATGCATGGTAGCGCGATCATTTATGAAGGGAATCCTGCGGTGCGAATGCTGGTTCAAAATATCAGTGCACGTAAAGATGCTGAGAAAAAACTGACTTGGCTATCCTACTATGATGGATTAACCAGCTTACCGAATCGGCGTTTGTTTAGAGACCGTCTGAACCAAGCTATTGCGCTGGCTAGGCGTGAGGATCGGTGTATTGCGTTGTTTTATATGGATCTTGATCGTTTCAAATTCATCAATGATACATTGGGGCATCCTACGGGTGATCTGGTATTAAAAGAAACGGCTGAGCGGCTTAATCAGATATTGCGTACATCAGATACGGCCGCACGCATGGGTGGCGATGAGTTCGTCGTGCTATTGCCAAAGATCAGCGCCACCACAGCCATGTTTGTGGCGAAAAAGGTTCGTGCCGAAATCTTTCAACGTCCTTATCAGCTGGGTAAGCAGAAATTTGCATTGGATGTCAGCATCGGCATAGCTATATTTCCCAATGATGGCAAAGATGGGGAAACCTTACTCAGACATGCCGATATGGCCATGTATCACGCCAAACAGCAGCAGTTGCATATTCACCAATTTTCCAGTGAGATGGAACAACGGGTAAGCAGACACCTGTATATGGAACAAGAATTGGCAAAGGCAATCGCCAATAATCAGTTGGAACTTTACTATCAAAGCCAAGTTTGCCATGGTAAAATTATTGGTGTGGAGAGTCTGATACGCTGGAAACATCCGACATTCGGGTTGGTTCCACACGCAGAGTTTATCCCGCTCGCCGAAGAAACCAACTTGATCCATGCGATCACCTATTGGGTCCTTACTGAGGCAGCAAGCCAAGCTGTATTGTGGGAAAAAGAAGGGATTCGACCAACGCGTATCGGTGTTAACCTCTCTGCAGCGCAGCTAATAGAGAAGGGCTTGGCAGAAAAAATTATTCAGCGTATTCACAGTGCTGGTGCCAAGCCTGAATGGATGGAAATTGAACTCACCGAAAGTGCCATTATGCGCGACCCTAAAATTGCTATTACTGTAATGCAAGAATTGGTTGATGCTGGCATATCCGTCGCGATTGATGATTTTGGTACAGGTTACTCGTCACTGGCTTATTTAAAGCAACTGCCTGCAGAATGGTTGAAAATTGACATCTCGTTCATTCGTTATTTGCCAGATAATAAAGAAGATGTATCAATTGTGCGCTCCATTATTGCGATGGCCAATGCTCTGGGCATAAAAACCATTGCTGAAGGTGTAGAAACAGCTGCGCAGTTTGAGTTTTTGTGTCGTGAGGGTTGCCCTACCATGCAAGGCTACCTATTCAGCAAACCCTTGCCGAAAGATGACGCGAGTCAGCTTTTGCGCCAGGAAGCCTCCTAGTTTTTTTTATTCTCGGACAACCTCCTAGGGCTGATGTTTCACATCCAAATAATCACGCAGAGCATCGCCCCATAAGTTTACTGCCATGACAATACAGAATAACATCAAACCAGGCCAAATAACCAAGCTGGGTTCAACCAACATCAAACGTGTACCTTCTCGAATCATCGTTCCCAATGAAGCATCAGGGGCTTGCACGCCTACCCCCAAAAAGGATAGCCCAGCTTCGCCAATCATTACCGCAGCCAAACCAAAGCTTGCTTCGACCAACAGTGGCGCGGCAATATTGGGCAGTAAATGGCGTACGGTGATATATGTGAAGGGCATGCCATTGGCCAAAGCGGCCTCAATGTAGGCGGCAGATCTTAAAGATAATACCTGCACGCGACTCAAACGGGCAAAGCCAACCCAGCCAACCACCACCAAGGCAAAAATTAAATTCTCCACACCAGGCCCGAGCATCGCAGCCAAGGCAATCGCCAATAAAATACCAGGAAAAGACAATACAACATCAGCGATTCGCATCAGCATAATATCCAGCCAGCCACCATACCAAGCAGCCAATACACCGATGCTAATGCCGATTATTGCACCCAAAGTGACCACGATGACACCAACAAATATTGAAAGTTGTAGCCCTTCTGCCAAGCGTGCCAATACATCACGCCCCAAGGAGTCACTGCCTAAAAGGTGCTCGCTGCTGGCACCTTGCAATACTTTGTCCAAATCTACGGCGTGCCCATCGATGCCGAGAAAGGCAGCCACACAAAGCACCAGTATTGGAAGAAAAAAACAAGCGGCAATAAAAACAATGACACGTTTAGGCATACCGCTGCCTCGCATCAAGCAATAAGGCCAATATATCAGCCAGTAAATTGGCCAAAACATAAAACACTGCAATAATGAGTACACAGCCCTGCACCAGTGGATAATCACGGCGTTGAATGGCTTCGATAGTCAATAAGCCCAATCCTGGCCAATCAAATACGGTTTCAGTAATCACCGCACCGCCCAATACTGCCCCCAGCTGTAAGGCAAACATGGTCATCACTGGAATGGCGGCAATGCGCGCCGCATGTCGCCACCAAATACTTCGCTCAGATACGCCAAAAGCACGCGCTGTACGAATCGCATCCATCGACATGGCTTCAAGCCAGCTGGAGCGTGCCATACGTGACAACATCGCTGCCAAAGCGGTACCCAAAGTAATGGCAGGCAATACCAAGCTTCCAGCTTGCCCCATGCCTGATACTGGTAGCCAGCCGAGGGTGACCGAAAACAGTAGCATCAATATCGGCCCCAACCAAAAATTTGGAATGGAAACTCCGAGCAAAGAAAAGCCCATGGCTGCCGCATCCTGCACCTTTCCTGCATGTTTTGCAGCCCAATAACCCAATGGCAATGCCAGAACAACCGCCAATAATAGGCTCACAGATGCCAGTTTGGAGGTAGCTGGTAGGCGTTCCATAATACGTGTTAAGACATCGCGCTGATCAATGATGCTTGCCCCCCAATCGCCATTGAGAAGCCCCAAAATATAATGGGTGTATTGTTGTAAGATGGGTTCATCCAAGTGCAATGCATGGCGCATGGCTTCGCGATCTATTGCCAATGCCGTTTCACCCAATAATGCATCCACAGGATCACCTGGCACCAAATGCAGTAAAAAGAAAACCAAGGTTACCACACCTAAAAGGGTCGGAATGGCTTGTAAAAGTCGCCATGCAATCACACTGCTTAAATTCATTCGCCCAAGCTATCCATCTTGCTCATTGAATTCATATCTTTTTGTGAACCCAATTCCATACTTGGTATTCAGTACCAATACGGCAGCATTGCGAACTTTTGCATGCTTGGAGAAAATTATGTCGATTGTTGTTGCTGCACTTTATCATTTTACCACACTGAATGACTATCGGGATCTACGCCAACCGATACAAGATTTTTGCGTTGCGCGCGGCATTCAAGGTACACTATTGTTAGCTAGAGAGGGGATCAACGGCACGGTGGCAGGAAAGCGTGAGAGTATTGATGCACTGCTTACTTTTTTGCGTGATGATAAACGCTTGCAAGCTTTGGAGCATAAAGAATCATGGGCATCTGATTGGCCTTTTTATCGCATGAAGGTCAAACTTAAAAAAGAGATTGTTACACTGGGCATTGAAGGTGTCGATCCCAATATATGCGTGGGTACATATATCGAAGCCAAACATTGGAATGCCATAATTTCCGATCCTGATGTATTGCTTTTGGATACACGCAATGACTATGAATATGAAATTGGAACCTTTAAAGGCGCGGTTGATCCGAAAACGGATACATTTCGAGAATTTCCCGAATATGTCGAAAAAAACTGTGATCCACGGCGGCAGAAGAAAGTCGCTATGTTTTGTACAGGCTGCATTCGTTGTGAAAAAGCATCGGCCTATATGTTGCAACAAGGATATGAAGAGGTCTTTCACCTTAAAGGCGGAATTCTAAAGTATCTCGAAGAGGTGCCTGAAGAAGAGAGTCTCTGGCAAGGCGAATGTTATGTCTTTGATGATCGTGTTGCCGTTGTACATGGCTTGAAAAAAGGTAGTTATAGCTTGTGCCGTGGTTGCCGTTGGCCGTTGCGTGAAGCTGATAAACATGCGGAATACTATGAAGAAGGTATCTGCTGTGAGCGCTGTTATGAGGTGCTGACAGTTGCAAAGCGTGCACGCCTTGAAGAGCGTGAAAAACAAAGTCGTTTGGCGAAGGCGCGTGGTGAAAGGCATCTCGGCATGTCCATGAAAGAAGCACAGCGCAAGAAAGCAATGCGTAAACAACAGCAGTGCGCGTTGGCACGGATGAGTGGCAGTATTTATGAATAAACTGGATCATTGCCCCTGTGGCTCACGCGAACTCTTGCATGAATTGCGCAAGTTATTTAATTCCCGTTCCTAAGCAACTGATGCGCTCGCGTTATGCCGCCTTTGTGTTGGGAAATGTTGATTACTTACTAAAAACCTGGCACCCTGATACCCGTCCGAAAGATTTTAAGTTGGGTCGAGCGCGTTGGTTGGGTTTGACTATTTTACATGCAGATGGGAATACGGTGCATTTTTTGGCGGCATTTCATTCAGGGAATAAGGGCATGTTGCTTGAAGAAACCAGCCGCTTTGTATGCATGGATCAACATTGGCGATATGTGGATGGTGATTGTACTGTAACGCCTATCAAGCGTAATGCGCCTTGTTTTTGTGGTAGTCAGGAAAAATATAAACGCTGTTGTGGAAAAGCCGATATTTCGCACCCTATACCACCCCAATCTACCAATACAGCTTTGCGTATTCATTCTAGGAGGCGGAGGTTTATTGAGGACATGGGTTCTCGATAAAAACTTCGGCAATGACAGGATGTTTTTATCCGTACTATTTATCAATAATAGCGCCTTTTGAATCATTGTTGATGTCGCGCAAACTATTTAAGCTGTGATTTAATTTATGCTGCACGCATGCATATAAGGCATGTCCAAAATCAGAGTACCGTTCACGCCAAGCTTGGACAGATTCATTGCTGATCATAATCAATCGTAATGGCGTGGTCGCAGTAACCGTTGCAGCATGTGGTTTTTGAGTAATGACTGAAATTTCCCCGATTTCATCACCTGAAGTTAAGCGGGCAAAGATAATTTTCTTATTTGGATTTTGTGGATGCTGCATTGAAATCTCGGCTTCACCACCCAAAATAAGATACATAAAGCGGGTATCTGCATCCCCCTCATGAAAAAGAACCTTGCCAGCTTTAAGCGATAAGAACTGGGCATTATACAAGATAACTTCTCGCACGGCTTGCGGTAATGTGCTGAATATAGGGTTAACGGCCAAAGCTCCAGCTGCAGAACGGCGCTCAGCCAATTGGGTAATGGATCGCATAAAGCGTTCACTGGTATTGAGCGTGTCGCGAACTTGCTCAATAGGGATTTGGTAAAGCTCGCAAGGTTCGACGGTGCGAACATCTGCTCCAGCAGGGGCGTTGTATAGAATGGAAGCCTCGCCAAAAACTTCGCCAGGGGTGATGGATCCAATTTCGAAAATACTATCATTGTGGCGCTTGTTGACTTGCAAAACGCCCGATTTAATTAAGTATAAGTATTGTATATATTGCCCTTCAGTGATGACCGCAACATTTGCGGCCATTTCAACTGGGATGGCAAAAGAACGGAAAAAATGCAATTCATCGGGGAAAAGGACCGCCAAAATAGGGTAAATTTTAGCATCAATGTCCTGTAAAGGCTCTTCTGTGTGTGTATCCATGGTAGAGAACTATGAATGCAAGAAGTCCAGCTCGCAAGTGATTCGTGCAAGCTCAGATTTATATCTGCGAATGTTATTAAAAATTCGCGTATGTCTGGATGGGTTTGCCTAATATAATGAGCATTTATATAATCCTAATGTGCATTCTTTCGTTTGACTGAACTTGGCCTTGTGATCCTCGTGCGTTAGCTTTCGTATATGCCAGAGTTACCTGAAGTTGAAGTTGTTCGAACGGGACTTGAGCCTTTGCTACAAGGGCGAGTGCTTCAGTCTATCACAACATTTCGAATGAATTTACGTTACCCATTTCCCGATTTTTCTCCTTTGTTAAATCAGAAGCTGCGATGCATTCGTCGCCGTGCTAAATATTTGTTGTTTGATTTTGAAAATCAGCGAGAAACAGAGCAAACGCTGGTTTGGCATTTGGGTATGACTGGGCAGTTTCATGTACTTCCCAAAGATGTGCCATCAGGGGCGCATGAACATATACGCTTTGATTTTGATGATGAACATAGTCTGCGTTATCGTGATGCGCGCCGTTTTGGTTATGCGGGATTACTGGCAACGGTGAGCTGGCAGCAGCATGACTGGTTTAAGCGTTTGGGGGTAGAGCCCTTGCAAGATATGTTTGATGTTGAGGTTTTGTTGAAGCATTGTTTGGGGCGTAAAGCACCGATTAAAACGCTGATCATGGACGCGCATGTGGTGGTGGGTGTGGGTAATATTTATGCCTCGGAATCGTTGTTTTTGGCTGCTATTCACCCATCACGTGCGGCGCGGCGCATTTCGAAAAAGCGCTTATCCACCTTGGTGTCAGCCATCAAAAAAGTCTTGGCTTCAGCGATACAAGCAGGTGGCAGTAGTATCAGTGATTTTGTACAAATTGATGGAAAACCAGGTTACTTTGCGCACAGCTTTCAGGTTTATGGGCGTGAAGGTAAGGCGTGTTTTCGTTGTCGTGGTGTGATTCGACGCATAACACAGGCTGGTCGTAGCACTTTTTATTGTCCTAATTGTCAGCATTAGTTTTCCGAGGCGGCGGTTATCATTACTTGTCCTGTGATGATGCTTCATGCGATGGGGTGGAGAAAATCCATGCGCCTTGAGAGAAAGTCGATAAGATGTGGGACGCAGTAGACTGAGTGCCAACAAATGAGTAGGCGAAGTTTTTTCGCGACTTGTAAGCATATCAGTAAATTTTGGAGGCTTTGTGAAACAGGCTTTGGAACAGGCATTGCAGTGTGCCGTGGATATATTATTACAAGATACACCCAACGCAAAAAATGTGGTTGTGCAACTAACACGCCCTAAAATGAAAGAACATGGTGATTATGCCGCGAATATAGCCATGCCACTGGCTGGTGTATTGAAACAAAACCCACGTCAGCTTGCTGAGAAAATTTTACAAACAGTGCAGTGGCCTGAAGCGGTTGAAGGCACTGATATTGCTGGCCCAGGATTTATTAATATACGCTTGCAAAAAGCCTGCGAAGCGGAAGTTTTGAAAAAAATTCTGCTGCAAGGCGAAGATTATGGGCGTATCGCGGTGAGTGGTACGGCAGATAACGTGTGTTTGGAATTTGTATCTGCCAACCCAACTGGCCCGATGCATGTGGGACATGGCCGTGGTGCGGTGGTTGGTGATGCCTTGGGAAACTTGTTATCCACACGCGGTTTGAATGTGCATCGCGAATATTACATCAATGATGCAGGCGCGCAGATTGCCGTATTGGCGGAGTCGGTATGGTTGCGTATGCAAGGGTTGCAGGGTGATTCGATCACACTGCCTGAATCAGCATATCCAGGTGAATACATTATTGATATTGCCAAAGCCTTGCTTGAGCAGCGTGATTTTTCTGATATTTCGGATATGGCTGATGATCAACGTATGGCATGGATTGGTGCGCAAAGTGTGGCAGCCAATATGGCGATGATTCGTGGTGATCTAGCCTGTATGGATATTACGTTCGATCACTTTTTTTCAGAGAAAGCATTGCATAAATCAGGCAAGGTTCAGGGGCTGATTCAGCGTCTACAGGATGAAGGAACGGTATATCGGGGCACGTTGCCACCACCCAAAGGTAAGGCGGTAGAGGATTACCATGCAGTGGAGCAATTATTGTTCCGCACGACTGATTTTGGCGATGATGTAGATCGCCCATTGGCCAAACAGGATGGTACAGCTACTTATTTTGCGGCAGATATTGCTTATCATGTGGATAAACTTGAACGTGGCTTTGATCGCATGATTGATATTTGGGGAGCAGACCATGGCGGTTATGTCACGCGTGTTCAGGCAGCTATAAAAGCATTAACCCAGCGTGAGGCGCAGCCTGATGTGTTGCTGGTGCAAATGGTGAACCTAACCCGTGATGGCAAGCCTGTGCGTATGTCCAAACGTGCTGGGACATTTGTTACTTTGCGTGAAGTGGTGGATGAAGTGGGTGCCGATGCGGTACGCTTTAACTTTATGACGCGACGTGTTGAAAGCCAATTTGACTTTGACTTGCAAGAGGCCAAAGAAAAGAGCAATGAAAACCCTGTGTATTATGTGCAGTATGCCCATGCGCGTGTGGCAGCAATTTTACGAAAGGCGGAACAAGAGGGGATTGTTTTGCAGGCTGTTGACGATGTGGATGTATCTCACTTGAGCTCGGCGGAAGAACAAACGCTGGTGGCTCAGCTATTGGCTTATCCTGAAATGCTGGATGTGGCAGCAGATCGATTGGAAGCCTACCGTGTTGCTACCTATGTGATGAAACTGGCAGCCAACTTTCATGGTTTTTATCATAAAAATCGCGTGGTGACTGATGATGTAGCACTTACTCAGGCGCGTTTGTTGCTGGCGCGTGCAGTGAAGCAGGTCATTGCCAATGCTTTGGCGGTCTTGGGTGTATCTGCCCCAGATCGCATGTAGTGGGCATTTTAATGTCTGTGTCTAGGGCTATGTGATGGCAGTGCAAGACTTTGCCAAAACAGAGGTGCCTGTAGAAAGCCCTGAAAGGGTACAGCCAAGGTATAAAATATCCCTTATAACGGTGCTGGTACTTATTGTTGTATTGGCAGTGTTTATGGGGGGATTCTGGCTGGGAAAGCAGCAGGGCATTGAAATAGCCGCAGGTGAAGATAAGGGGCGCTTAGAAAAGTTGTTGCGCCAACAGCAAGGTGAAATGGATTTATTGCGTGCGGCTGCCAAACAGAATAAGCAGCCTGAGGTATCAACAACGCAGGTGGGAGAGCTTACTTTTTATAATGAGTTGCTCAATCAAGACGTGCAACCAACAAGTTTGCATGCGAATGCTGTAAAAAAAGTCAGTTCAGTAAAATTTAAGCCGCAAACGCATATTCCAATATCATCAAAAGATGCGATGCGAAAGATGATTGAAGAAGAATTAAGGCAAGATGTTGGGGTAAGTCATTCGCCAGTGGCAGGTACAAACAGCGATGCACTGGTGCGCCCGATTAGCGCTGAATCAAAAGTAGCATATATGTTGCAGCTAGGCTCATTTCAAAAACAAAATGATGCTTATACTTTCCTGGAGAAACTCCGTAAAAAAGGAAATATATCGTTTATTCGTCGTGTTGAATTGCCAGAGCGCGGTGTTTGGTACCGTGTCTACTTAGGGCCTTACGATTCCAGAAATGCAGCCAATGCAGCAAAAGATAAGGTGAAGAAAATATTGGAAATAACAGGCCTTGTGGTGAAGGGACGTTGATAGATACTGACGATGCCCGACTCAATCAAGCCTGCCGTTGGTTGTATCAGGTGTTGGATACAGGCTTTGATATTCGCCCTTTGGCTGGGGACGCATCATTTCGGCGCTATTTTCGTGTGTATGCAGGTGTTAATGTATGGGTATTGATGGATGCGCCGCCTGATAAAGAAGATTGCACACCTTTTTTAAATGTTCGCGCATGGCTGCAATCGGCCTCATTGCGTGTGCCTGATTTGATTGCGATGGATGCACAGCAAGGGTTCTTATTGTTGGAGGATTTTGGTGATGAAACATGGGCCGTTTATGTGCAAAAAAATAGTGGGCTAGAGCCGCTGTTTACGGATGCCTTAAAACAATTACAGACCTTGCAAGAAGCCTTGCCAACACTTGAGTTGCCCCTATTTGATGTTGCACGCATGCAGCGTGAATGTGATCTTTATTTGGATTGGTATTTGCCCAAAGTGGCATCTTATATTCCTTCCACGATTGAGCGGCAATCATTTCATCATGCGTTGCTTCCCTATTTGCAACGCTTGCAAGCATTGCCTCAGGTTGCGGTTCATTTGGATTATCACTCTCGCAACCTGATGCTTCCCAAAGATGGCTTGCCATTGGGGGTCATTGATTTTCAAGATGCTGTGATAGGCCCACTTACCTATGATTTGGCATCATTACTGTATGATTGTTATCAAGACTACCCTGAACCGTTGCGTCGGAAGTGGAGTGAGCATTTCTTTTCGGTGTTGAGCAGTGAATCCAAGCAGTGTTTTACGAGTGTTGACGATTGGCACCATGCTTTACGTTTAACTGCTTTTCAACGGCATATCAAAGCAGTTGGCATTTTTGCTCGTTTGGCATATCGAGATGGTAAAATGGGCTTTTTGGATGAAATTCCGCTGACAAGAAAGCATTTGCAGGATGAAATGGATGTTTTGAATTTACCCAAGGGTATTTGTGCGTTATTGCAGCGTTGAATTCTGGGAAGTAAAAAACGAACTATTCAAGTTTTATGGATATTTTTAGACTATGTTGAAAAATATATAAGCATATAAAAATAAAACTTTTCATTGTATGGTTTGATGATGTTATTATGGGGGTTGTTAAGTGAAAGGTATTATTTTAGCAGGAGGCAGCGGAACCCGTCTGCATCCTTTAACGTTGGCGGTGAGTAAGCAATTGATGCCGATTTATGATAAACCAATGATTTATTATCCTTTATCAACGTTGATGCTTGCTGGTATTCGCGAAGTGTTACTCATATCTACGCCACATGATTTGCCGATGTTTAAACATGTGCTTAAAGATGGCGCTCAATGGGGTATTTCGATTGAATATGCGGAACAACCGAGTCCCGATGGCTTGGCGCAGGCCTATCATATAGGTAAGGATTTTGTGAAAAATGAACCTTCGGCGCTGATTTTAGGCGATAATATTTTTTACGGTGATGGTCTCTCGAATCAATTGAAGAAGGCAGCAGCACGTAAATCTGGTGCATCTGTCTTTGCTTATCATGTACATGATCCTGAACGTTATGGCGTGGTTGATTTTGATGCTGATGGTAAGGCCTTATCCATTGATGAGAAACCTGAGCAACCCAAGTCTAATTATGCGGTGACCGGTCTGTATTTTTATGATGCGCGTGTGGTGGATATTGCGGCAAATCTTAAACCTTCAGCACGTGGTGAATTGGAAATTACAGATGTGAATAAAATCTATCTTGAGATGGGTGATTTGCATGTGCAACGCATGGGGCGTGGGACTGCTTGGTTGGATACAGGTACGCATGATTCATTGCTCGAAGCTGCGCAGTTTGTAGAAGTGTTAGAGAAGCGTCAAGGATTAAAGATAGCCTGCTTAGAAGAGATATCCTGGCAAAAAGGGTATATCTCCGATGAGAAGTTATTAGAGTTAGCGATGTCTCTGAAGAAGAATGGTTATGGTCAATATTTACTTAAATTACTGAGTGGGAAATTGTGATATGAAAGTGAATCAAACGCAATTAGAGGGTGTGTTGCATATCGAACCAAAAGTATTTGGTGATGCGCGTGGATTTTTTTTGGAAACCTATAATAAAGAACGATATATGGCAGCTGGCTTTCCAGATGTGGACTTTATCCAAGATAATCATTCGCGCTCAGCTAAAGGAGTTTTGCGTGGCTTGCATTTTCAACTGAATAACCCACAGGGGAAATTGGTTCAGGTTGCGAGAGGTTCAGTTTTTGATGCGGTAGTGGATATTCGTGTTGGCTCGCCAACATTTGGTCGATGGTGCGGTTGTATTTTAAGTGAAGCAAATCATCATCAATTATGGATTCCTCCGAAATTTGCACATGGTTTTTGTGTGCTTTCTGATACGGCTGATTTTATTTATAAGTGTACTGATTATTACCGACCAGAAGATGAGGGTGGTTTTTTGTGGAATGATCCAGAGATTGGTATTGAGTGGCCATTGAAAGAGCCTCTGCTATCGGATAAAGACAGAGCCTACTCAAAGCTATCTGACATAGATGAATCGCGGTTACCTAGGTATTGATATGAAAGTATTGATTACAGGTTGTTACGGGCAAGTAGGGCAAGAGCTTATGGCTTTAGCTGTAAGCTATGAGAATGAGGCTATCGGTTTTGATCATGATGTTTTGGATATTACCAATCAGCAAGCTGTGCAAAAAGCGGTTATGCAGCATCAGCCGCAAGCAATTATCAATGCTGCAGCTTACACGGCGGTGGACAGAGCTGAAGAAGATGTGGACATCGCGCATGCAGTGAATGCTGAAGCAGTCGCTTATTTGGCACAATGTTGTGCGGATATGGATATTCCATTTATCCATATTTCAACGGATTATGTTTTTGATGGCAGCAAAACAGGCTCCTATGTTGAAGATGATGAAGTAAGCCCGCTTGGTGTTTATGGTCAAAGCAAACTCGTTGGTGAGAATAATGTTCGAAAGCTTTGTGAGAAGTATTATATTTTACGTACAAGCTGGGTGTTTTCGTCACACGGAAATAATTTTGTCAAAACAATGTTGCGGTTGGGAGCAGAACGCGAAGAGCTGAGTGTTGTTGCCGATCAATATGGAAAACCAACATCGGCAAGAGAAATAGCCGATGTTATTTATGCCATGCTGACTAGTGATAAATGTGCTTGGGGCACTTACCATATCGCACAGCCTGAATCTACAACATGGTTTGGTTTTGCCGAGGCAATTTTTGCCGAAGCTAGGAATCATGGTATGGCTTTAAAAGTTTCCACACTTAATGCAATACAAACAGAGGATTACCCAACGCCAGCCAAACGCCCTAAAAACTCTGAACTAAACTGTAATAAACTTGAAAAAATATTTAAACTAAAAATTAAGCCTTGGGCAGAATCCCTGAAAGATACAGTCCGTGAAATATGAAGCTGCTGGAACGTTTGAAACTGGGGTTCGTAAAACGATGGACTGGTTTCAAACTGAAGTTTCACTGTTTTTACGAAGCAACGTATAAGAAAAATGAATTAAAGCGGTGTTTGCCCCATCGGAGGCAACCTCCATGTTAAATACCTTCTTTGTTATCAATGCTTACTTTTTTTCTAAAAACGGTGAAATTTCAGGCTAGTAGCGAAAATATTTTTTGATTAGAGTGTACGATGCTGGTGTTTAATAAAACAATCAGGAAGTGGGGGTGATATGTCTGCACACAAAGTCCGTAGGCCATTGATGCAATACTTGCAACAGCACCCTGAAATTAAACAGGCTATACTTTTTGGCTCTTTAGCCCGTAATTGTGCCCATGCTGAAAGTGATGTTGATTTAGCTATTGCTTTAGAGAATGTGCTAGATTCAGAAGATAAGCAGCGTTTTCTTGAAGATATAGGGGTTCTTATGGGGAGACCTGTAGATTTGGTTGATTTAAAAACCGTGGGGGAGCCCTTACTGGGGCAGATATTACAGCATGGGAAGCGGCTTGTGGGCAATGATGCAATGTATGGCGATTTGCTTAGTAAGCATGCTTTTCTGGAGGTAGATTTCATACCTCTTCGCCAACGTATTCTTGATGAGCGTAGGTTGGCATGGATCGGTTGATTGTTGAAGAAAAATTAGAATCGCTGCGCCGTTGCCTGTCAAGGATTGTGGACAAGTGTCCAGCTGATGTTAGTAGCCTTACAAATGATCTGGATTTGCAAGATATTCTGACACTTAATCTCACACGTGCTGTGCAGTTAAGTGTTGATATTGCAGCGCATTGGGTTGCGGGTTTAGAGGATGTGCCGGCACCGAATACCATGGGAGGCATGTTTGAAGCCTTGGCGGATCATGGGATCTTGGATGATGCAATCGCAGATCGGATGCGTAAGTCTGTTGGTTTTCGTAATATTGCAGTACATCAATATGAAACAATTGATTGGCAGATTATGCACGCTATTTGTAAGCACCATGTCGCCGACTTTTTGGAGTTTGCAAAGGCAGTGTATGCTGCCTTGGAACAGAATAATGATGGTTAAATGAGAGGAGGAGAGAAAGGTCTCGCCCCAAAAGATCCGAATTAAACTGTAATAAGCTTGAAAAAACATTTGAACTAAAAATTAAACCTTGGACAGAATCGCTGTCTGATGTGATAAAGGATTTGAAAGATGACTGATTATAAACCAAAGAACATTCTAGTAACAGGTGGCGCAGGTTTTATTGGTTGTAACTATGTGCGTTATATGCTGGCAACAGATGCCAAAGTGAAAATCGTGAACCTCGATGCTTTAACCTATGCTGGTTCATTGGATAATTTGAAAGATTTACCTGATGAATCTCGCCACACCTTTGTCCAAGGTGATATTTGTGACCGTGAATTGGTTGATAAGCTTATGCGTGATTTTGAGATTGATACAGTGGTTCATTTTGCAGCAGAATCACATGTTGATAATTCAATTTCGGGGCCTGAGATTTTTGTTAAAACCAATGTCATGGGGACATTTACTTTATTGGATTCTGCACGTCAGTATTGGCAAGGTGAAAAGAACTGGGATAAAGAAAATTGTCGCTTCCATCATATCTCAACGGATGAAGTGTATGGTACTTTAGAAGCAACTGATTCTGCCTTTAGTGAAACAACACCTTATGCGCCCAACTCACCATATTCAGCTTCTAAAGCGGGTTCAGACCATCTAGTGCGTGCATATTTCCATACGTACGGTTTGCCAGTAACCACAACCAACTGCTCAAACAACTATGGCTCTTATCAACATGGAGAGAAATTTATTCCGACAGTCATTCGCAAGTGTTTGGAGCAAGAATCTATTCCCGTTTATGGCGATGGTACCAATATCCGTGATTGGCTTTATGTGACTGATCACTGCTCTGGTATTGATGTGGTAGTGCGCAAAGGTGAATTAGGTGAAGTATATAATATTGGAGGGATCAATGAATGGGCAAATATTGATATCTGCAAGTTGATTTGCCAGTTGATGGATGAGCATAAGCCCGGAAATGCACCGCACGAAAAGCTTATTACATTTGTACAAGATAGAGCAGGGCATGATTGGCGTTATGCCATTGATGCAACGAAGATGGCAGATAAGCTTGGCTGGAAGCCTGCTGAAACCTTTGAAACAGGCATTCGGAAAAGTGTTGCATGGTACCTTGAAAGCCAAAGTAATATGTCACCTCATGGTTGACCAAGGAAAATTAAATCAAATGGCCAGTGATATTCACTCGAAACTTCTGGGTGTTTTGGGTGTATATTTGTTTGGCTCAGTCGCTAAAGGTGTAAATAATGCAGCCAGTGACATTGATATGGCAGTATTGAGTGATCGTATTCTGCCAAGTATGGATGTTTGGATGTTGGCTCAGGCATTGGCGAAAGATGCAGGTGTAGATGTTGACCTTATTGACTTGAGAAGTGCAAGCGTGGTTATGCAGATACAGATTATTGCTAAAGGTAAGCGTTTACTGTGCATTGATCGTGATACTTGTGAGCGGTTTGAGGATTTTGTCTATGCAGATTTTTCTCGGTTGAACGAGGAGCGCGCAGGAATTTTAACAGATATTCAGTCACGAGGCACAGTGTATGGATGACATTCTGCTGAATAAAGTGGCAATGATTGAGCGATGTTTAAAGCGCATTGATGAGGATTATACGGGGCATGAAGGTGAGCTTGAATCTGACCCCATTGATTTTGCTTTTAAAATAAAAAGGTTCCTTAATGGATCTTAATGGAGTAACGTGCGTTTTAGTTAGGGGGTTGCTATGTCGATCAATGTTAAACTTTCAGAAAATTTAATCCATCAGGCCAGATGTTACGCTAAAATTCAACACCGCTCGGTACCTAAGCAAATCGAATATTGGTCGCGGATAGGTAAAATAGCGGAAGAAAACCCTGACCTGCCCTATGCCATGATCCGCGATATTCTGATTGCTGATCATGAAGAGGCCGTTGGCGAGTATGAGTTCAACTGATGCGTATCCTTCTTACGCCTACCTTTGTGCGGGCGTGTAAAAAACTGCGTCGACTTCAGAAAACTGACCTCGACGAAGCAGTGCGTTGCGTGAGTACCGATCCTGAAATTGGAGAAGCCAAGGTTGGTGACTTGATGGGGGTGCGGGTTTACAAGTTTCGTTTGTCGAAGCAACTGTGTTTACTGGCGTATCGCATCCTCGATGAGGATAGTATTAAACTTCTCACCTTCGGCCCACATGAGAATTTCTACCGTGATCTGAAAGATACAAAGGGATAACCATGCCTTTGCTGCCTGCTAATAAGCAGCTGGGAGTTATTTTTTGGTGATTGCTGATGGTGAACAACAAAACGTACATCGCCACCCACACAAAGACATTGCAGGTGAAATCAAGATGACAGGTAATATTATTGATACGGCACCTGAAACAGATTGGAATCTACCTAGATTATTATTGCAACAGCGTTAATGCATGGTGCCAAGCGGATGTCTGACGATGGCAAGTTTTCAAAATATGCCGAACTTAAGGGCAGTCTGTTGTGAAACGAAAATGCGCGAAACAATATCTGCCCCCTTGCTTTTTGGGACAAGGTGAATCGAGCTTGCGAGAGAGAGGGTGCCCTGGGGGATGGCGAGAGGAAAGTTACCAATTACGGATTCTTCGTCTATAATCAGCCAAATATTAAAAAGGGGAATATGGAGCCAGTGATACATAAAAGTATTGCCAGTGAAGTTGGCGTAAGGGTGGTTGAAACAAGACCAGTTATGCTATCCAAACAACTCATGGCTGACCCCATTGATAATAAAAAGGGAAGCGTCCCCTTTAATACATTATAAAACAGGCGTGTTTATCATGGATCCTCAATACAAGCACTTGAGGATGACGAAATAAATGCATATTTGAGTAGGCTGCGGGATAAGTCATAGGTAAGTTGCGCTGCTACTGCTTATTTTTTAATTATGCTGAATAGTTAC
>JAUZQT010000075.1 GCA_030950825.1 Mariprofundaceae bacterium
ATCATTAAAACCTGGCCAAACAATTACATCAGTGAATATAACCCAGCATTAGCAGCATGGCAGAAGAATATCGCCCAATTGCTGGCTGATGGTTTTGTTTTTTGTGTAGATTATGGTTATAGCCAGCGTGAATATTATCGCCCCAACCGTATTGAAGGCAGCTTAATGGGGCATAAAGCCCATCAGGTCGTTGACGATGTTCTGGCGGAACCTGGCTTGTGTGATATTACCGCACATGTGGACTTTACCCAGCTGGCAAAATCAGGTTTGGCATGTGATTTGATGCCCTGTTCATTTATTACACAGGGTGCTTGGCTGGCGCAAAGCCCCACTGTGCAGCAGGCAATCACAGCCTTGGCGCAAGAAAGCACGCTTGAATCTATGCAGGCGCTGGCACATGCCAAGCGTATGCTTTTGCCTTTTGGTATGGGGGAGAGTTTTAAGTTATTGATTCAAGGAAAAAATCGACAACGATGCCCTGATTATTTAAAAAGCCTAGATCGTATTCGCGATTTAAGGTTGAGCGCATCATCATGCCAATACTATTAACAGGCAGTGGCTTTCAAGGCTGCATATTGTCTATGTCCATGGGTAACTGTTAAGCTTTCGACATGATTAAAAGTGGCACAACAAATTTAGGTCAGTACCGTTTAGGCACTGAATTGGGATCGGGTGGCATGGGTATTGTATACCGTGCAACAGACGAAACCTTGCACCGTGAAGTTGCCATGAAAGTGCTACATCCCCACTTACTAACCAATGAGGATTTAAAAGAACGGTTTCGCCGTGAAGCCCGCATGCATGCGCAATTGATGCACCCTAATGTGGTTACATTGCTCTCCATTTATGAAGATGGCGAACACATGGCACTGATTATGGAGATGGTACAGGGAGAAAACCTCAGAGACTATTTACGTTCTGGAAAAAAACATAGCTTGGCCGACCTATTGCACATTGCCCAAGCTATTTTATCGGGTCTACAAGCTGCACATCAGATGGGTCTCGTGCATCGTGATTTAAAACCTGCCAATGTATTATTATCAGATAACGGCGATATAAAGCTGATGGATTTTGGCTTGGCCAAACCTGCGGCTGGTGATGATGATTTAACGCAAAGTGGTGCCACTGTCGGCTCATTTCGTTATATGTCACCTGAGCAAATTCTTAACCAACCCATTGATGCACGCACAGACTTATATGCATTTGGTATATTGTTGTATCAAATGGTGACTGGAAAATTACCTTTTGATGCCTCAGCACAAACAGGTGGTGAATTTGAAATCATGGAAAAGCAGGTGCGTGAGAATCCAATTGCGCCGCATGAATTAAACCGTTCCTTGCCCTTGGAAATCTCAGCTCTTATTTTGCGCTTACTGGCAAAGAACCCAGATGATCGCCCTTCGAGTTGCATCATTGTAAAGCAAGAGCTTTATAAAATGAATGCGAATTTATCGGATCAGATGATGGCACCCAGCACAACAGCCGCATCGCCTACGGTTGTTCTTCAAAGCAATACAACCATTGCCAAAGGCTTAATAGAAGCATCCGCGAAAAGTGCCGTAAACCTTGGTAGCAGCCTGCTCGCCTCTTTTATTGCCGTCATTCCTGGGAAAATCACCCAAGCTTCATGTTGGCATAGCCATTGGCCTGAGCCGTGGAAAAAGGCAGTAGGATGGGGTGGCAGCGCATTACTATTGCTTATACTGGGTTGGGTACTCATTTCAGTTGTAGGCATTTCTGAACGCCCTGTTGTTGGTACACCGACGATTGCGACACAACCGCCGCTTGCTACTGTTGATACATCACCAAACAATGCAGAGAACCTGGTTGAAAATCCTGAAAATATCACGAAAGAGCTTAAAGAAAACCATTTACATAACATAGAAAATGTCAGTGATCCTTCAGATGGCAGTACGCAAAATACTGTAAATCTTGCAAAAACTGAGGCGCAATCTGTCACCGCGAAAAAAAACATCCAAGAAAAGACCGTTGTAAAGGTCAAACGTGCGACAAAACACAAACCAGCGAAACGCTCTATTACGTACTCCGTCAAGCATAAAGTAACACGCTCTGTTGATGGAAAAATCGATGTTACAAAACCCCATGAATTTAAGGGCGGAAATCACCTCTACTTTAAAAGTTTAAGAAATTATAGGGGAAAAGAAGCATTTACTTCTTACAAAAAAGGTCAAATTCGCTTATATCTGGATAAAGCAGTTCACTTGGAAAAAATTATTCTAAAAAAAGCAAGTGTCGGAAAGCTCAACTTTAAGGGCGGCTATATCAAACTGGCTGTGCAAGATGATAAACATAAATGGCACCAAATATTTTTCCGCGAAAATGATGATGTCGATATTGCTGTAAGCATTGGCAAAAGCAAACTACCGAAAAAAACAAAAGGTGTACGTTTACGTTTTCGTACACCTGAGCCAATAACTATTGGTCCGATTGATTTGATTCGCTAATGCCTGATTTGCCCGTGTCAAACCTGTTCACAGGCACAGCAACGCATGTCATGCCTGGTGGAGAGGCTTTGGTGCATACAAACTCCCTCATTGAAACACGCAAAACATACCTTGTACGGCAAGCTGTCCCTGGTGATACCTTACTGCTATCTGCTGCTCATTCACGTAGAGGCACTTTAAAAGCTTCGCTTGAAAAAATTGAAATCGCCTCAGATAAACGTGTGCAAGCAATATGTAGTGCTGCTGATCAATGTGGTGGCTGTGCTTTGCAGTATTTACACACAGATCAGCACAGTCAAATCAAGTCTGAGTGGGTTCTCCATGCTTTTAAATCGGTAATAAGCGAGAATACGCAGTGGCTCCCCATTCAGTTTGATGAAATGCAACCTGATAAAACGCAGCCTACAGATATACAGACTGAATCTGGACAACGACGACGTTTACGTTGGCATGTTGGCCGTCATGCATGCCAACAAGTTACCTTAGGATTTCGAGCATACCAGAGCCATGATGTCATCGAAGTCGATGTTTGTAGGGTAATAACAAGCCCACTGGAGGCGTTGCGTCAGTCACTGCAGGCTTATTTGACGACATGTGAGACAACTCTGCCTGAATCAGTCTATGCTGTGCAATTATCTGATGGTATTCATGTTGTTTTAGAATATATAAAAAATGCCCCTCCCCATACAATAGCGTCGATAACGTTAAAAGGCTTGCCTGTACAATATTGGTGCCGTGACAAACAGGGATTAAAGCCATTAAACAAACCCGTTCATCAACTGCATGACTGTTTACCAACAAATGAAGAAGACATACTGGTTCGTATAGGCCCTGATGATTTTGTGCAAGGACAAATGAGCGGGAATCGCATGATGATCCAACAGATACTGGCATGGTGTAAAGGCTCTATCCATATCGTTGATCTATTTTCAGGTGTAGGCAACCTTTCGCTGCCTTTGGCAGCTTCTGGCATGCGGATTTTGGGTGCAGAAATTCATGAAGCGAGTGTGCGTGCTAGCAATGCCAATGCCAAACGCCTTGCTTTACAGGCAAGCTACCAACAAGCTGATTTATTCGGGGATTTTGATGTATCTAACTTTGTTGGAGCAGATGTATTGATTATTGACCCACCGCGCAAGGGCGCAAAAAAAATATGCACTTTGATGAATCACTTACTACCGCACAAAGTTATTCTAGTGCATTGTGATGTTGCATCTGCTGGCCGTGATGCCGTGGAAATGCAGAGGCAAGGCTATGGCTTACGTGCATTGCGAGCATTGGATTTATTTCCGTATTCTGGGCATGTTGAAAGCATGAGTTTATGGGCTCGCTGATACCACATCAGAATATTTTCTGGATTTTATGTTTACTGATTATCCTACCTTCTTGTCAACAACAAGCAGCTCAACCTGGTGAGCTACGGGTTGGCATAGCACAGTTGCCTATGTCACTTGATCCACGATTTGCAACCGATGCTGCTTCGCATAAAATCCAAGCCTTAATTCATCGGGGTTTAATTCGTTTGGATCATGATTTTAAGCCGCAACCCGATATAGCTAAATCATGGCAGCACCCAGACCCATTAACTTGGGTGTTTTCTTTGAAAGAAGACATTTATTTTCATGATGGGTCGTTGTTACAGGCCGATGATGTGGTGGCAACACTGCGCGCTATTCTTAGTGTCGATTTGGCAAGTCCCTTACGTGCAGGTTTTGCTTCAATTGAATCGCTTGAAGTATTGGCTCCTTTTCGCCTGAGGATACGACTAAAAAAAGCGGACAGTTCCTTGCTCACACGGCTTTCACTGGGGATTATTCCAAAATCATGGGCAAACAAAGCCCATCAAGCACGCCATATCATGGGAAGTGGTGTGTTTCAACTGCAATCTTGGCATGGCAATGATTTGTATTTACGGCGTGTGATACCCTCCTCAGAATCCAATATCGAGGTATTACACTTTATTCGAGTCAAAGATGCTGTGACCCGTTGCTTGAAACTGGTTCGTGGTGAAATTGATTTCACACAAAATGACTTACCATCTAGTTTACTTCCCTACTTGAAACGCCAAAAAGACTTGACCATCCAAAGCCGCGCATCAACAACTTTTTCATACATTGGTTTAAATATACAAGATACCACGCTTAAGGATATACATGTGCGTCAAGCTTTGGCTCTGGCGGTGGATCGTCAGCGCTTAAAAAAAGCACTCTTATCCAATTTGCCCGAACTTGCCGAAACAGTTTTAACGCCACAGCACTGGGCAACAACAAACCTACCTCCGACACCCTTTGATATTAAAAAAGCGGAAATCCTGCTTGATAAAGCAGGGCTTCCACGTGATGAACACGGCATTCGATTCAAGCTGAATTATCGAACAAGCACAGATCCTACGCGCTTGCGTTTGGCAACAGCAATTGCTGATATGTGGCAAAAAATAGGTGTGGATGTATCCATTGAGTCATTGGAATGGGGCGGGTTTTATGCACGCATCAAGCGTGGTGACTTTCAGGTATTTTCATTATCTTGGGTGGGTATTGTTGACCCAGATATTTACCGTTGGATTCTACATTCTGATATGTGGCCACCCAAAGGGGCAAATCGGGGGCGCTATGCCGATGCCGAGATGGATTTGTGGTTGGAAGAAGCCGCAGAAAGTGAAAGTGTACAACAACGTACCATACTTTATGCTCAAATAGAGAAAAAAATGCAGCAAGATCAAATTTACATACCTTTATGGTATGAGCCAGTTCTAGCTATTTCAGGCAAACGCCTGCAAGGCTTTCAAGCCAGCAGTGATGGCAGTTTATTGGACTTATTAAAGTCAAACATACGATAACTTGCATCAGCGCCTATTTTTTCTATCTTGCGTGGATGCCTACAATGATTCGCGACAGTCTTTTTCTGACAGCCTACTGTTTATTAATTTTTATGCTCTCAGCACAATCAACCCTGCCTACACCATTAAAATTTCCACACCAAGATAAACTTATCCATGCTACCGCCTATGCCATCATGGCTTGGCTTGCGTGGCATGCATTTTCACATCATATAAAGAGTCACCTTAGCTTGGCCGCTATAAGCATAGTATTTGTATCCATGTATGGTATCACTGATGAGTTCCATCAATCTTTCGTTGCGGGGCGTAATGCCGATATTTTAGACTGGTTGGCAGATACGATCGGCGGTGTATGCATGGTTTTGACTATTTATTACTGGCAATTACGCCGCAGCTTTAAGGCGCAGTAAACTATCCAAGCTTCCAAACAGGACTGCTTGTTCGTGGAACAAAAAACGTAACTATTCAGCATACTCACAAGGTACTCTGCTAAACCATTATTATGGCGACAGTTTACTAACCCGCATTATTCATAAATGCTGCCGCGCCGTTGCTATACTGAGTACTATTTTCAAGCTCAGCTTGCTTCGTAACCTACTCTGACTATCGCCTTCCCGTAAACGCTGAACTTCCTCTAAACGCAAACCTGTGCTTTTGGCAATATCATGATCATCCAGATCTTCACGGCTTAAGCCTGCTTTATTGGCAATACGAAAGGCATGTTGAATCGCGGTATCATGAACCATACTTTTGGGCACAGTCTTTAACCTGAATAGTGCTTCATAACCATTGCAACATATTGATATTACTTAATGTTTTGTCGTCATTAGGTTTTCGGCTAAGCTCTGGCTAAGTGCCGAAACATCTCGCCCCAACTCTTTTGACAACGCGGAGAGCGTAATATCCGGCATCCTTCATATTGGTGTTTACACTTTGAACATTTACGCCGCTATCTTTTAAAACGTGGCTTTGCTGCGCACGGCATACCCTGCACGTTGATTTTATTCATATTTAAGGCAAAAAGCATGAATTTGATGGCTATATCGTTCTATTCCCTGTTGAAGCAAAAGAAGAAAACGACTGCGATCAGCTGCCAAAGTTATGTATTGCGTAGCAAGAATTTCTGGAGCCCCTTGTTGAAAAAATACAGCTTTATAAAAAATATAAACCTGCTATGCTTTGCATCATGAAAAAAAAGAAAATGCAACCTTTTTTCAAAGTTATTAATGAACGGTATAATTTACCCAAGAGCAAAGGTGGTGGCGTGATAAAAATCGAGGCTTGGGAAGATAGCAGTGGTATTGTCGTTAAATACAATATCGCATATATCAATTACAGCCTATGCCAAGAAGATAATGGGCGTGTGCTTGGCTATGATAATGCCCACGATTACCACCATAAGCACTTTTTTGGCAAAATATCCCCGATTGCGTTTATCAGCTATGAAAAACGTGTGGCGCAGTTTGAGAAGGACATTAAGGAGTATATCCAATGACGATTGATATCAAAGCAGGTACATTATCCGACTT
>JAUZQT010000076.1 GCA_030950825.1 Mariprofundaceae bacterium
GGTGTACAAAAAGAACTTGCCAGTTTGGCCTTTGATTGCGGCTGGATTTGTTGCTATGATGTTAACTACGGCTTGGGGCTTGGAACATCCCATTACGGGCTTTACGGCGCATGACTGGACATGGTCTCTATTGATCTATGCTTTTGCAGCCAGTGTATTGCCTGTCTGGTTGCTGTTGCAACCGCGTGATTTTCTAAACTCATTACTGCTTTATTTGGCTCTTTTTGCCATGCTTGCAGGATTCTTTGTAATGTCTCCTGAATGGGTCGCTCCTGCTTTTAATCCACATCCCGAAGGGGCACCCCCGATGTTGCCATTTTTGTTTATTGTGATTGCCTGTGGTGCAGTTTCTGGTTTTCATGGTTTGGTGGCATCTGGTACGACATCAAAACAATTGGATAAAGAGAGTGATGCACCACTGATTGGTTATGGCGGTATGATAGGGGAGTCTTTATTGGCTTTATTGGCAGTGTTAGCCACAACTGCTGGCGCTTTTTCCAGTCGCGCAGATTGGGAAGCCTTTTATGGTTCGTGGGATAAGGCAGTAGGGCTGCATCAAAAACTTGGTGTATTTATTCAGGGGAATGCCAATTTTATTCATCAACTTGGGGTGCCCGTAGATTATGCTGCTGCTTTTATTAGTGTGGTAGTGGTGGGTTTTGCGATGACTTCAGTGGATACAGGCGCACGTTTGTTGCGGTTTAATTTGCAAGAAATTGGTCATACACTCAATATTAAAACACTGGACAATCGTTATTTGGCAACCTTTTTAGCTGTTTCAGCCATTGGTTTTTTTGCTTTTTTTGAAGTGGATGGAAAACCAGCGGGTTTATTTCTATGGACGTTGTTTGGTACAACCAATCAAATTCTTGCGGGCATGACGTTGCTGACGGTTACGATTTATCTTTACCGTAAGAAAAAGCCTATCCTTTATACGTTACTGCCGATGCTATTGGTTCTTGGCGCGACCATTTCGGGTATGGTGATGGGCGTAAATAAGGCTATGATGAAGGAGCAATGGGCTGTGGCGGCTGTTGGCTCAGTTATTTTCCTATTGGCAATATGGGTGTTGATTGAAGGCTTGCTTGTCGTAAAAAACATTCGTGCTGAACGCCAGCAAGGGAAGGCGTAGGTTTTTTATACAGCGTTAAGTTCATCTGTTGCGCTATACACAGCAGGCTCCTAGCTTTGCTGATGCGCATACTTGTTTCATGAAGCTGATTCAAGTGAAAATAATAGTAAGGGGTAGTGACGTGGTAAAAGAAATGTTTGAGAAAATATTATGGAGTTCACGTTATGTGGTTTTGCTGGCTGTGATTTCATCTATTGTAGGGATGTTACTATTGTTTTTGTTATCCGCAGCAGATATGGCGAATTTAGCTTGGGAGTTTATTGAGTACAGTCTCTTGGGTGTCGAAAAAGAGAATTTTCATATCACCGTTGTTAGCCATGTTATTACTGCCGTAGATGACTTTTTATTGGCAACTGTATTGCTTATTTTTGCTTTGGGTTTGTATGAGTTATTTATTTCAAAACTCAACATTGCGGAGGATGAGGTAGAGAATGCAAATAATATTTTAATGATTTCTAGCTTGGATGATTTGAAGGATCGTCTGGGTAAAGTGATCATGATGATTCTCATTGTGACATTCTTTAAAAATGTTCTGTATGTTACGTTTGATAACCCTTTGAATATTTTATATATGGGTGCGGGCATCTTGATGATTTCACTGGCGGGTTATTTTAGCCATAAATCAAGCAGTCATTAAGGAGCAGGCATTAAATATGCGAATATCTTAGTCAGCCATGACTTCACCAGATAAGAATCGAGGAACCCTGCACAAAATACTCGATAGACTACTGTTTGTACTCACACTGTTGGCTGTGGGCATTGGTTTTTGGCAAGAGGCACCTAAATGGCTTCCACTGCTTATTTTACTAACTTTTTTCAGCTTGTTCGTTTGGCGTTGGTTTATTGCTTATGATCGCCAAGCTTATTTGAAATCCAATTGGCTTGATTTGGCATTGATTGTTCTTTTGGCATCACCCATGTTGCGCTTATTGGTGGCATTAAAGGTTGCAGGTTTACTTCCTGTTTTGCGTATTGGTGTTTTATTGCGAGCCAATCGCAAAAGCCTTTTAAAATTGATTATTATATCACAAGATAGCTTTCCTGCAGCGATGACAGTGCTTTTTGGTGTGGTGTTTACATTCGGCACATTAGGGTATGTATTAGAGCATGGTCAAAATCCGAGTTTTGCAGAAATAAGTGATGGCTTATGGTGGGCATTTGTAACATTAACCACGGTTGGTTATGGTGATATTTTCCCCATTACTTCAGCGGGTCGTATTGTCGGTGTATTCACCATGATCTTTGGTATTATTATTTACTCTTTGATGATTGCCAATGTCACAGTGTTTGTGGAAGAACAAGGACGCAAAAGAAAACAAGAAAAAGAGCAGGCGCTTGCATTGAAAGAAGCCAGCAAGGCTCCTGATCCGCATGATTCATGAATCTTTGAAAGTATGGGTTATTGGATAACGTCTATCCCTGCCAAAGGCGCATTCGGTCACCTTGACGCCAGGTGGTGCTTGCCTGCGTTTGTATTCTGAATATTGTAACATTTGCACGACACGAGCCACTTCATTGCGATCAAAGCCTTGTGCTGCAATATCATCCACACTTGCGTGATCTTCAATGCTTGCCTGCAAAATAGCATCCAACACATCGTAATCAGGCAACGAATCTGAATCTTTCTGATTCGGTGCCAGTTCAGCCGATGGCGGTTTATCAATGGTGTTTTGTGGCACTATTTCTGCTTTTTGATTCATATACTCAGCTAGGGCAAAAACTTGCGTTTTATACACATCTTTAATGACGGCAAAACCGCCGGCCATATCGCCATAAAGCGTGGCGTAGCCAACTGCCATTTCTGATTTATTGCCAGTTGTCAGTAACATTCGCCCCGTTTTATTGGAAATTGCCATGAGCAACACGCCACGAATACGAGCTTGAATATTTTCTTCTGTGACATCTACTGTGGATTTTTCCCACTGTGCAAAGGTGCTTGCCAATGTCGCTTGGATGGATTCAACACCAACTGCAATAGGCAGTGTGATGGATTCAATGCCTAAATTTGCGACCAAAGTATGGGCATCAGTTAATGAATGATCGCTGGAGTATTCTGATGGTAACAATACACCCAATACATTTTCAGCCCCCAGCGCTTCAACAGCAATCACTGCAACCACGGCTGAATCAATGCCGCCCGATAAACCAATAACCACCTGTGAGCAGCCATTACGCCGCACATAATCACGCACGCCCATCACCAGTGCTCGGTTAAATTGCTGCATCATGCTCGGTAGCTCGGCTATGTGTGAGCCAGAATATATTGTATTCCATACAATTGTTTTTTCTTCAAACATAGGCGCACGAATGCATAGTTTTCCCTGTGCATTGACGGCATGTGAACCGCCATCAAAAACCACTTCATCTTGGCCTCCGACGGGATTTACATAAATTAGGGGCGTTGAAAACTGTTTGGCTCGGCGTTGTGTTAGAGCTTCGCGCTGTTGTTGTTTTCCCCAATGAAATGGTGATGCATTTAAATTTAGCCAAAGCTCACAATCATAATTAGCCTGTTTGCTTGCCAATGTATCTTGCCACAAATCTTCGCAAATACCAATGCCTATCTGCCTGCCATTGACCGTAAAAACAGAGTCTCCTGTGCCAGGCGAGAAATAGCGTCGCTCATCAAAGACACCATAATTGGGAAGATGTTTTTTATCATAAATACCAATTATTTTACCCGACTGACATAAAAAAACCGCATTTTTTAATGCCCTTTTATCATGGCGAGGCGCTCCGAAGACACAGCAGGTATCGCCTGATATTTGTGCCAATGTATGCACAGCATCTTCAACTTGTTGCATGAATGCTGGTCGAAGCAATAAGTCTTCGGGTGGATAACCCGTCAATGCCAGCTCTGGAAATACCAGTAGATCACAGCGTTCTAATTCAGCTTTAGCCATGATTGATTTGATCATTGTCACATTACCTGCGATGTCTCCAACACGTGGTGCGCATTGTGCCAGCATGATTTTCATAAATTTACCTTGGTAACAAGCATGGCATCGCCATAGGAATAAAAACGATATGAATTTTTAATGGCATGCTCATAGGCCTTTAAGACCTGATCTTTTCCTGCCAATGCCGATACCAGCATCAATAGGGTCGATTGTGGTAAATGAAAGTTGGTTAGTAAGGCATCAGCTATTTGAAATTCATAACCTGGGTAAATGAAAATATCGGTTCTTCCCGAGCCGCTATGCAAAAAACCATTTTCACAGGCAGCTTCAAGGGTTCGTAAGCTGGTGGTGCCGACTGCAACAACACGTCGCCCTGCCGATTTTGCTTGATTGATTTGTTGGGCAGCGGTTTTAGAAACCACATAGGCTTCTTCATGCATGGTATGGGCATGCACATCATCCACTTGCACAGGCTGAAATGTGCCAGGCCCAACATGCAATGTTATATGTACAAAAGATGCCCCTGCTTTCTCCATGGCAGTCATCAATTCGGATGTAAGGTGTAAACCAGCTGTAGGGGCTGCCACAGCACCGTCATGGGTGGCAAAAACGGTTTGATAGCGTTCTTTGTCCTCTTCAGAATCAGGGCGATCGATGTATGGTGGCAAAGGCATGTGCCCGTAGGCTTCAATGGCGTTGGCAACATTGGTTAAAATATCCCCAGCCACGCGAAGCTTTATTTCAACACACTTGCCATCACGCGCCATGATCTCGCCACTGAATCCATCTGAAAACACAATGCAATCGCCTTGTTTTAAAGCTTTGTTGGCTTTTCCCCAAGCAGTCCATACATCATGGGATCCCGTTGGTTCAAGCAGTAGTATTTCTACCTTGCCGCCACTGGGTTTATGGCCGAGCAGGCGTGCGGGAATCACC
>JAUZQT010000077.1 GCA_030950825.1 Mariprofundaceae bacterium
AAATAAGGACTCGATACTATGTACGGATGGTGCGAGAGCCTATATATCTATTGCAAAAAATGCAGATGTTACTCATCGCCCTATTAATGTTGCCGCTGGAAAGCGGGTTGTTGCAGGTGTTTATCATATCCAGAACGTCAATGCCTACGATAGTCGGCTAAAACAGTGGATGATTAGATTTCATGGTGTTGCAACTCATTACCTTGAACACTACCTAGGGTGGCATCGAATGATCGATCACTACGGCCAGAGTATCTCCCCAAGTTGCTGCTTGCTTGCCTCGCTTGGCAGAGAAAGACGTTTTCAACAGTATTTTGCGACATAGCCTATATTTAGCATATTTTCGACGAAGTTGGGTTAAGCACCTGTTCTTATTTTAGGAGTCCAGTATACCTTGGGGAAAGGTCTGAGGACTGTTAATCAGCATCTAATATTGACCCTCCAAAGCTGTTGAATTTGAGGTTCTATTTTTAAATATACAGCGATCGCCTCCCATGTTGAACATGAAAAAAGGCTCCGCAATGCGGAGCCTTTGAAAAGATTGTCTGATGTCTAAGGGAGGGGGGAGGAGGGCGACATCAGACAAGGCGAAGACTACAGTCCTTATGTGACGGCTCTATGAATTTCAAATTAAAGTATCTTTATGTGGATAGTTACGATTAATTTTTCCCGCGACCCTTATTGATGCTTGTGTGAAAAAGTTGTTTGATGTCCATACCAATGCCCAATGCAGCTGGGATGGAGAATAAGGTGATGAATGTGGAAAAGAGCAATCCCCATGATAATGCCAATGCCATCGGAGCAACAAAGGGATCAAAGCCACCCCAGCCATAAGCGGTTGGCAAAAGGCCAACGACCGTTGTGATTGTTGTTAAAAGAACGGCCCTTAAACGGCGTTTGCCACTTTCAATAATCGCATCCCGCCAAGGCATGCCTTCTTCCAGCTCACGCTGAATAAAGACAGCCAGCACCAAAGATGCATTGACAACAACACCCGTGAGCGCAACAAAACCCATCATGGCCATAAAAGAAATAGGCTGACCATGCACAAAAAATCCGATGACAATGCCGATTGCACCAAAGGGAATGGCCAGCATGACCAAAAATGGATAGCTGATACGGTTGAATTGGATGGCAAGCACAATAAAAATACCAACCAGTGCAAACAAGAAGCTGTGAATAAGTCCCTGTACGGATTCTTGGCTGCGTTCCTGCTCACCTCCCAAATGGTAGTGAATACGCTTGGCATCATCGCCCAGCCATTTTGATTGATGCTGCATAATTTGTGCATTGAGTTCTTTGGAGGTGATAATTTTACGATCCACTTCAGCTGAAACATTAATAATATGACTGCCGTCTTTGTGTCTTATACTGCTACTGCCAGCCATTTCTTCAATATGCGCGACATGAAACAGTGGAATCAAGCCATTGCGTTGATTGGGTATTTCTAATTGCATCAAGGTATTGATGTCGCGCTGTGCAGCCTCGGGATAACGAATGGTAATATCTGTTTCTTCCTTACCCCGCTTGAGGGTTGAAACACGAATGCCATCAAAGGCTGCTTTGATATGTAGTGCCGCAGTTTTCAAATCAATGCCAGCATAGGCTGCTTTACTGCGATCTAGAACAATGTGCAGCTCTTGTTGCCCTGGCTGCAAGTCACTTTCAATAGCTGTAGCACCAGGAATGGTGTGTAATAGCTTTTCTAGGCGCCTTGCGACGCGCTCTTTTGTTGCAGTATCTGAGCCACTTATTTCAACTTGCAGGGCACGACCGACAGGCGGGCCTGATGATTGCATGGCAAAGCTTATATCCACGTTTGGAAACTGTTCAGGGATGGTTTTTTTTATGTCATCCATCACGTCATAAGCCGATATTTGGCGTTCTGTAAATGGTGTGAGAATAACACGGACAAAGCCAAATCGATCACCGACCTGCTTGAGTGCTTCACGTTGATCGGCACTGTTTTCACCAGCTACAAGCGTCGTGGTTTCCAATATATTGCTATCAATTTGAGAGCGTACCGCTTTATCTAATTGAACAAGTTGTTCAAAGGTACTTTCCAAAGTCGTGCCGATCGGAGCATTAATCCGGAGATAAAATTCGCTTTCCGCACCTGATGGGAACAATTGAAATTTCATTTGCCCAGCCAGTAAGGCAACAGCTCCCAATACCAAGATGGTCAGTAAAATCGTCAAATAGCGTAATTTAATAGCGACTTTGAGTACTTTTGAATAAATATGGTTGACCCAGTTGAAAATAACCCGCTCTCTGGGATGTACATCTGCACGAGCGATGTCACGGATATGATTGGGTAAAATAAACAAGGCTTCAATCAAAGAAAAGCCTAGCAAAACAATCACTACAACGGGTATCGAATAAATAAATTTGCCAATAATTCCATCCATATACATCAATGGAAGAAATGCAATAATGGTAGTAAGTACCGTGGCTGTGACAGGCCCAGCAAGCTCCGCAGTGCCTGTGATAGCAGCTTGCTCTGGCGAAAGTCCGCGCTCCATATGCCATGTGGCATTTTCTCCGATAATGATGGCATCATCAACCATCAGTCCCAATACCATAATGAAACCGAACATAGTCAAAAGGTTTAATGTGACACCTGAAAAATAGAGTAGTGCCAAACCAGAGAAAAAGATGATGGGCAAGCCCCAAGCTGTGGTCAAGGCCACAGCAGGGCGTAGAAAAAGGAGTAGTGTCAGCATAACCAAAGCCAAGCCAATGGCACCATTGCTGGTTAGTACGCCCAAGCGAAGTCGAGTTACAATGGATAGGTCATGGTAGGTGCGTACTTCCATATGGTACTTTTCAGGAATGGTATCCAAATAGCTTCGAACACGATCCACCAGCGTGATAATATCCTCATTGCCTTTTTTCATCACAATCATATTCACAGCAGGCTCACCTTGAGCTGCGACAATGCGGCGTGGTCGTTCCAGCGCCATTTCAATATCAGCCACATCTTTTAAATACAGGCTTTGCCCACGATCATTAGCACGCAACACCAAGTTTCCAGCATCTTCAGCAGAGGTAAGCTCCCCAGTAATCCGAATAATACGCTGCCCTTCCGAACCCTTCAGTCGTCCACCTGGCGCATTGATATTCCAGCCTTGAATAAGGCGTACGACATCATTGATGGCAATGCGGTTTTGACGCATGCGTTTGGGATCCAGTGTGATGCGAATCTCTTCTTTCAAATCGCCTTGCACAAACACATGGGACACGCCTTTAAGACTCAGCACCTCATCTTTGATTTCAGTACTGATATGTTTGAGTTCGAGGGGGGGGATGTCACCAAAAATTGTAAAGCTTAAAACGGGTGCTTGTTCGGATTTAATTTCAGAGATCACGGGATCCGATGGAAGATCTGCAGGCAGTGCAGCACGGTTAATTGCCTGTTGAATATCAGATACCAAGCGTGAGCGGTCTTCATAATCTGGATCCACTCGAATGGTGATTTGCATGGTTCCCGCATAGGCAGTGGCATAAATAGTGTCAATACCATCAATACCCTTTAACTCACGTTCAATGGGGGTGAGTAAAAGGTTTTCCACCTCACGTGGCGAGGTGCCAGGGTATGCAGCAGAGACCACAACAATATCAAAATTCACACTGGGGAATGCCTCGCGTTGAATATTGTAGGCCGCAAAAACACCCGCAAACAGGAGCATCAGTGAAAGCAGGTTGACAACGAGGCCGCGCTGAACAAAAAAAGTAATAAGTGGCCTCATGGATTCATATCCAAGCTGTGTAAAAGGTTGCCTGTGGCAAGGGCAATTTTCTTTTCAGCCAATTGAATTTGAATATCTTGCAATGCTGCTTGCAGCTCAGCATTTCGTAAATCGCCTTCAAATTGAATGAGTGTGGCTGTATCCGAACGCCCATCTTGATAACGCGCCATTTCGGCGTTGAATTTTAGTTGCTCAGCTTGTTGCCGCAACAGGGTTGTTTTTTTCATGATTGTACCATTTTGATAAAGTGTAAGCGCTGTGCTTAACTCGGTCTCAATATCTTCAAGGGCTTGTTGACGTTGTAAACGAATGCGTTCTCGGCTTAGCTCTGCCTGTAATATGGCAGCTTTACTGCTTTGTTTGTTTAGCGTGTCTTTAAATTCAAAACCAATAGAAATGAAACGATCATTCAGTGTAAAGCCTTGCCCCAGTGCGCGTCCGTATGAGGCGGATAAAGCACGACTACCGACTTGGCTAATAAGGTCAATCTGCATATCATGTTGGTCGTGGGCAATAGTTAATATACTATCATTGGCGGCTTGCTGCGCTGCCAACATGTGAAATACAGGGCGTTGTTGCAAGGCTTTCTCTAGCCATGTGGGCATGGCACTGATCTCAAAGCTGCCTATTGAATTTTCAATATGGGCTTGGATCGTGCGACCTGCTTCACGCAACATCAGGCGATTTAAAGTCGTGATACTGCGGCGAAGTGTTGCGTTGGCATTACTATACTCTACATTCCTGGCCGCAAGCAGCGCCTCTGTCTGGCGTTGATCACTTGTTTCAATAAGCCCAAATTCCTGGCGCTTTTTCTGATAAATAAGCAGTTTTTTTGCACGCATCACGGCATCTTGTGCAAGCCTCTTGGCTATAATATTGGATGCAATTTGATAATAAAGACTGATAGCCTGTGCTGCTAACAGCTCTCGTTGAATAGCAGTGTTCCAGTGGGCAGCGACCTCATTGTATTCATTGTTACTTATTTGTTCATTAAAATTTGGATTTCCATGACCACGTAGTAATGGATAGCGATAAATAAGGTCAATTTGATGTTCATAGGTTGGATTAATCGTTGCCTGAAAAACGACAGGCACGCTGGCCGGATAACTGACTTTTGAGCGGCTGTAGGCAAAGCTTGCGCTTACGGTGGAACCGTCGGGCAGCAGCTTTGTAATATTACCTGCTAGGGTTCGGCTGCTACTCCCTGATGGCGCAAAAGGGTTGGTTGTTGGCGTTGTTTGATCTGAAAGGCCGCCTGTTAAAGAAACTCTTGGATCCAGTAAGCCTTGAATGTTTTGCTGTTCAATTTTCAAACTCTGCTCTTGGATGCGCGCTAGTGCCAAAGCGGGGTGTTTACTCAAAACAATATGCAGCACATCGGATAAAGAAACGGGCTCCGCCACGGCATATGATGGAACTATACATAAACTAAAGCAGACCCATAGGGTATGAACGTTTGGCATGAATAACCTCAATAAAAGTTTAACGCAGACCAGCGAAAGTATGGAAGCTTAAAATTAAAGTTAACAGTGTCAATGATTGATAATATAAACCATTGCCATTAGACTTGCGCTATGGATAAAGAATCGCACACACCTTTGGATCGCGGACTGGGCATTATGATGCCCCTAATTGCTTGTATGACGAGTAAAGTTCGTTATCAAGTAAGCTGCATTTGTGAAGAGGAGGATTATCCATTGACCCCAGAAGAGGCGGATACCTTAATGGTGATCCATCACCTTGAGGGGCTGCCACAATCTCAATTGGCAACTGTTTTGGGTAAGGACAAGGCTTCTGTTACAAGGCTAATGAATGCTCTTGTGAAGAGTGGCCTGGTTGGCCGGATGCAGGATATTAATGATCGGCGTATTGTGCGGGCATGTATTACAGCAGAAGGGAAAAAAGCCTTTACGCATATTTTCCCCAAGCTTATAGCCTTGAGTGGACATGTGCTTGAAGGCTTGTCTTCAGAAGAGTTTGATACCGCTAGGCGTGTGCTCACGCATATGATGGATAATTTATCTACCTTGGAAGTAAAATCAGGTAAAAACTGAGCTACTTCCCTCGCAGATTCCCCTTGGGAATGGTGATTAAATAACTTGTGCGCTTCATTTTTATTTTTTATTTATGATGCCTTAGCATCGCCGCATTTGTATGGATTCCCTACATAAAGTTTCTTAAAAAAACTATGTTGACAGATTGAGGTTCACTATACGGCTGACTATTGAATGCGCATGGTCACAAATTCAACACATTGAGATAACAAAGTTGCTGGCACGACGCACGCTTGTAGCTAACATCTAACCTGAATAATTCACAGTGCGGCCGGAGTGTAATCCGTCCCCCGCGCCATAATCAGGCGATTTTACGCTCATCCATAAGATCATTATTTTCTTTATGGTCTGGGTACAACCGATGATGTTCCTTTTTGATTCGATAACGTGTGAATTCATCCCATGTGTCACTGA
>JAUZQT010000078.1 GCA_030950825.1 Mariprofundaceae bacterium
AAATAGCGCCAGCACGGTTCTGTGAGGGGCTTGGATACAATGATTGCAAAGCAAGTATAGTGTGACACCAGCGGGAAACCGTCTGGAAAATAGAAAAACAAATACCTGCTTACACAATCAGAGGTTCGGTCTACTCGACAATCGTTGTGATGATTGCGAAGAACCTTTATTTGCAACGATTTTTTTGTCGGAAGTACCGTACCAATGGATACGGTCGACTGGCAAAGAATTCGTTACGGATAAAAGGGCAAGCAAGGACACGACAGTATTTGTGAATTATTCAGGATAGGTATCTTGTGAGTATGTTAAAACCAGCCATTCTCCTTAAATGATAATACTTCTGTTCCTGCCACTAAAAAATGATCCAGTAGCTTGATGTCCAATGGCTGGCTGGCCTCTTCCATTCGCTTGGTTAAGACAATATCTTCTTGGCTCGCGTGCTTTGTTCCGCCTGGATGATTATGAAATAAAATCATCCCCTTGGCATCCAGTTCCAAGGCTCGTTTCATAAGGTTTCTTGGATACACAACAGCCCGATCTACAGTGCCTTCAAATAGTACTTGTGTGGCAATATGGCGGTGTTGTTGATCTGTGAAAATGGCTCCAAAGCATTCCATACCCCGCCCTTGCACCAGCATGCGCAGATGTTTTTTTACTTTTTCAGGGCAATCAAACACAGATTTTCCTGGTAGATCTGATGCCAAGTAGCGTACTTCAACTTGTCGAATCAGACTTAGAAAAACTGCCCCTTTCTCACCCATGCCCTTGATTTGTTTCAATTCAGATACAGGTGCGTCAAATACGCCCGCCAGTGTGCCAAAGGCTTGTAAAATATTTTTGGACATGGGTTTTACATCAACCCGTGGGATAGCATAGGTTAATAGTAGCTCTAATATTTCATAATCATGAAAACCATCAAAGCCAGTATCTGTAAAACGTTGCCTTAACCGTTGCCGATGCCCATACACACTTTCATCTACCATCATAAACCCTCATAGCCATAGCGTGACATAAAATAGTCCGTTAGACTACACACACGCCTTATACTCGGAATATTGTAGCCTGAGCTTTGTGAAAAAAGAGGAAATAAAGCATGAGAATACTAAGACAGCAATTACTTACACTATTGGAAGAAGCCAGAATTCAGCATGATTTAGAAATGCCTAGCAAACGACTACAAGCAGCGCTTATTCATCATATGATGCAATTATTGCCACACCCCTCATTGGCACTGGGGAAAAAACGCACGGCGATGATTGCCAGAACATTAAGTCAGGGTGTTATGCACAGGCATCTTATTTTAATCCGTTGCCCAGATCAGGCATTTTACTTCGATGCAATCAAAGGTTATTTATTACACAAAGGTATTCCCGCGATTGGGCAGCAGACCATGGTTGCATCCATGGTTTGCGATGATCAAGTTTGTGATATTCAGTTGGGACAACCCGATAATCAATCTCAAAACAATTTTATGTTTATTGCTCTGCATCTATCCGCCACCTTGATCAAAGATTGCAAGCCATTGGCAGATGATATTCATGCAGTATTGCGAGCGGTTGAGATTTCGGTGTCAGATTTTCAAAACATGAGCCAAAAAATTGAGCAAATAAGCCAGTATATTCAACATGATGTGCCGTCTGATGCCGAATTATTGGCATGGATGAATGAAGGGCGGTATTTGTTTTATGGCATGCAATACTTTGACCATCATGGCGGAAAAAAACGTTTGGGTTTGATGCGTGATTTGCATACTTTTGCACATATTACGCCCAATTTATATCAAGATATTCAAGCCCTTCCAGCACCGAAGCAAACAGGCTTAACATGGGTACACCTTAAAAGCAGTCAGCAGCATTTATATAGCGCTGTACATGTTGATATTGTCCGCGTTTGCTGGCAAGCCAGTGAGCAAGCATTGCAATATGCTATCATTATAGGGCACTTTTCACGCAGTGCCCGCCACACCAATGCCAGCCAGATCCCCTTACTTTCCTTACAATGGCAAGCACTAAGCCAGGTTGATTTACTCCGACATTCAGCATTTTATCTTCGCGAGATTCGTACCTTGTTTGATCGTATGCCCAAAAGCTTATTGGCATCTATTGAACCGGAGTGTTGGTTTTCTCCTTTGCGACAAGTAGTCGATTTGACCGTGCCAACGCATATGGTTGTGCATCGTTTATCACCCAGACATGGTGATATTGAATATTTATTTATCGCTATGCAGAGCCGCCGTTATGGCCCCAATGTGATGGCCAATATAAAACAGCATATCAAAGAGCTGGATATTCAGGTGTATGGGCATGACAGCTTTGGTATTGGCCCTTATCGAATTGTGATTGTTGCCATACAGGGCAATGGCACAACGCCCAGCATACAAAAACTCAAAGAGCATATCAGTCAGTGTATTGTATTTTGGAAAGATAAGGCGCGTTCCACTATTTTGAATCAGGCTGCGCACCTGGATATACCGACTGCCTTGCGTGAGCTTGAAAAGCTCTCACCACTTTATCAGGAATTATTTTCACCCGAGCAATTTTTAAGACACTACCAAACACGTGAGAAAATACTTCAACAGCAACAATGCGTGGTTAATATTCATTTATCAGAGGGTAAGCTTGAGATTCAAGTTTTTTCCCGTCATACCAAGCCTTTGGGTGAGCTGATTGAAAGAATTCAGGCCTTTGGACTGCTTGCGATACAGGAGGCAGCCGTAGAATTTGGCTGTAATGGTAAGAGCATGCATATTAGCTGCATTGATTGCCAGATGCCTGACATGCTGCGCCCTGAAGCCTTACCGCGTTTAAGTCGCGCCTTGGAACAGGTGCTCAATCATCAGGCAAGTCATGATCGCATCAATGTCTTGCTTATCTCTGCGGGCCTTGAAATCGAACACATTGCTGTACTTATCGCCTTGCGCAATCATCTCATCCAGTTGATTCCAGATGCTGCCCCTACACCATTATCGCATATGCTCAAAAACCAAACAAAGGCGGCAGCGGCACTGTATCATATGTTTGAAGCTATCCATCGCCCTGCCATGCCCTTTGCTTATCAAGCACAATCCAAAGCGGATTTTGATCTGGCAATGAGCGATGTGGCAAGCCTTGCGGATGACCGCTGGCTTCGCGCTCTAGCTGCATTAATTTCTTCGAGTTTACGCACCAATGCTTATGTACGGGAAGTTGGGGAGCCTATTGCCATCAAAATAGCCACAAGGCAACTTGATTTTGCGCCTTATCCACGTCCTTATCGTGAGATATTCGTGCATGGCGTGTATGTTGAAGGTGTGCACTTACGCGGTGGCCCTATATCGCGGGGTGGTATTCGGCATTCGGATCGCTTTGCCGATTTTAGAACGGAAGTGTTGGAGCTTATGAGCACGCAAGTTGTCAAAAATGGCCAAATTGTTCCAACGGGAGCTAAGGGTGGCTTTGTGGTGCGGAGTAGAGAAGGACTCCAAGATTCTGATTTTGTTTTGTCCCAGTACAAACAATTTATTCGTAGCCTGCTTAACTTGACAGACAATCTTGTGCATGATCAGTGCATCGCGCCTGATGGCATCAAAATTGCTGCCAATGATTGTGATGATCCTTATCTGGTTGTTGCAGCAGATAAAGGCACTGCTCGCTTTTCTGATCATGCCAATGATGAAGCACGCTTGGCTTGTTTTTGGCTGGATGATGCTTTTGCCAGTGGTGGTAAATATGGTTATGATCATAAAGTTTTTGGTATTACCGCCAAAGGCGCGTGGGCTTGTGCGTCGCAACACTTTAAGAGTCTTGGTAAAGATGCCTATCAGGATGCCATTTCGGTGATTGCTATTGGTGATATGGGGGGCGATGTATTTGGTAATGGCATGTTAATCAATCCGAATATCTGTCTGCTTGGCGCATTCAATCATCGTCATATCTTCCTTGATCCCAAGCCGTGTGCGGAATCTTTTCAGGAACGTCAGCGCCTGTTTGATAATGTCCAGGGTTGGGATAGTTACAATGCACAGTATATTAGTTCGGGAGGCGGGGTGTTTGAGCGTGCCAGTAAACGCATCGAAATATCTGATGAGGTGCAGAAAGTACTGGGCATTGAAGTGAAACACTTGTCGGGTGAAGGTTTAATTCAGGCCATGTTGATGGCACCTGTTGCATTGCTTTATAATGGTGGCATTGGCACATATGTCAAAGCAGCCAGCGAAAGGCATGCTGATGTATCTGATCCAGCCAACAATGCCGTACGTGTTGATGCCAAACAACTGCGTTGCACTGTGGTTTGTGAAGGTGGCAACCTAGGGTTTACACAGCGTGCGCGTATTGAATACGCCATGCATGGTGGGCTTATCAACACCGATGCTATTGATAATGCGGCTGGCGTTAATATGTCAGATCGTGAGGTCAACTTAAAAATACTGTTTACCGCAACAAAGGCAGCATCGGTTGACACCGCAAAACGTAATCGTTTATTAAAGCGGATGGGTGAAGAGGTTGCTGCCCAATGTTTGAATGATAACCGTATGCAAGCTGAAGCACTGAGTATTGCACAAAATGATGTGGCAGAGTATCCACCACGCCTATTGCGTTTGCGGGATACACTGCTTGCCGAAGCGCGGCTTGATCCTCAAGTGGATGTGGCGCTTGATAATTCTGAGATGCTCTGTTTGCGCCCCCAGCTTGCTGTGTTATTGGGGCATGAAAAGAACCGTCTTCATGAGCTTCTTGATCAGCAGCACTTTGATACTTGGAGCAACTTTTCTGATGACATCCTAGCGCAGTATTTCCCATCGGCGATTCGTAGAAGTTTTGCGAAAGAAATTAAACAGCACCCTCTTAAAGCAGGTATTAGTCATAGCCAAGTGACCAATCATCTTTTGAATAAAATGGGGCTGCTTAGTGTGCATCATTTGCAATCACTGCTTGATGCGCCAGTCTCGCACATTTGCGAAGCATTGATGACAGCGGAACTTTTGATGGATGTTTCCAAGCTTCAACAAACATTGCATCATATCACGATGGCTGGTGATGCCATGCAAGTGATTCAACATAATGTTCAAGAATACATCATGCACTTTGCGGAAGAGCTGCTTCGCTTGTTGGATGTATCAAGGTGTGACAAGGCATGGCTTATGCAGCAGCAAAAAGGCATGCGCCGTTTTCGACAATCATTGTATGCGAAGGGCATTGGCGGCTATGAAAACAGCCGTTTTTTATCATTGCTCAAACCTGCGGGCATATCTGGATTAACGTCTGCAGATGCTGCCCACTTGGCATCACTTCCCGAGTTGGCACAAATGGCAACGGCCAGCTATTTAAGCAGCAAACTTTCATTGCCACTTCACCGTTGCCTGCTTGCCATGCAGGCAGCCTTGCATTTACTCCCATTTTCAGCGCTTGAAACACCGATGCGTTCGGCTGAGTGGGGTGGTGAAGATGCGCACCCATTACGCCGCGAATGGCTGAATCGACTGACCATTCTTAAGGCACGCGCAGGTGAACAGCTATTGCAAAAAACAACAACAAATTTTCTTAAAGCAGGGGAAGCTTACTGGTCACAACATAAACACTGGGAATCAATGCAGCACTTTAGCATGGAGAGCCAGCAAATAGGTGAAAAGGAAGGCTCATCGAATGAACAACGCCGCATGCGTTTGATGCTCGCTTTTACTTGGCTTGAAGGGATTATTGAAGGCTGATGATGGGTGTTATGAATAGTGCGGGTATGGCATCGTAAATAAATAAGTCATCGGTTTACGATGCCTATGGAACGGGATTTTTTTCGATCAAACACAAAACCAAACGCTCCATGAGCACGGTTTTCCTTTCGGTGGATGCGCCCTTGAGAAGTATTTCTGTTTGTTGTAGGGCAGAGACTGCCTTGCTCAACTCAGCGCCCTTCCAGAGCCTTGCTTCTTGTGGGATTTTTTTCCGCGCATCACCAAAGACCTTGGCCGTTTGCAAGGGATTGTGATCACCTTTCATTTGGTACCAACGATACATCAGCAACTGTTGAAAACGAGTGCTTAACCATGCATGTAATTGTATCTCACTGACTTTCTGGTCATGCAATAAACGTAAAACCAAACGCAATGCAGCTTTATCTTTCATGGCCACAGTGTGCACCCAAATATCCAAATCATCAGGGGCATGTTCACCCAGAAGAGCCATTAGAACCTCTTGGCTCAACTCTTCCCCTTTGCCACCATCGTAGAGTTTTAAGCGCTCAATCCATTGCCTTGCAGCCAAACGCATGCCACACAGCTGCTCGGAAATCAAAGGCAAGGCATAACTGTGTATGGTTAATCCAGCTTTTTCTATTTCATCCTGTAGCCAGTGATGAAATACACGCACATCGACGTGTTTAAATTCACAATGTGCCACATCGGATAAGCTCAGCATCTTTTTGTGCAGCGCCTTTTTCCAAGAAATTTCAGCAGCACAAATGATCAATCGATTGCCTGGCAGAACGGATGTTGCCAATGTCAATAAATATGCCATTTGTTTGGGGCTTGCCGATCCAGCATTGCGCACTAGGGCATAACATACGGTGCTACCAAAGAGCCCCTGATTGCGGCTTTCCTCTTCAATGCGTGACAGCTCAGAGACATCAAGGCGCAAACGTATGGCTTGTGCATCGCCTACCGCCAGTAAAATGTCTGCGGCTTCACTTAAAGCGTCGGAATCTTCGCCACTAAGATAATAACAACGGTGCTCAAGCCTTGTCAGCTGTGTGGGTGCTATTTTCATAAGCTGGAAGGTCTCCTTGATTATTTACAGGTTCTTGAAGTATTTGTTCAATTTTTAACAATACGCTATCGGGGTCAATGGGCTTGGATAGAAATGCATCCATGCCAGCCTCAAGGCATTCCTGCTCAACCTCTGCCAGAGCATGCGCACTTAAACCAATAATGGGTAGCCTAGGTCGCTGATGTTCAACTTCATATTGGCGAATTCGTCGGGTCAATTCAATACCACTCATACTGGGCATTCGAATATCGCTGAGTAATAAATCATACTGCCCTGCCTGAGTCTTATTCCATGCGTTAAGGCCATCAGCAGCAATGTCAACGTGCATACCCGTGCGTTTCAGCCGTTTGGCTGCAATGAGCTGGCCAATGGGATCATCTTCAGCAAGTAATATACGCATCTTATGCGCTATTTTTGATGGATGCTGAGGGTGTTTTTTAATGCTTGTTGCGAATGTCTTTGTTGGTGTTTGTGTGCCATCAACATGCCAGTGAATATGATGGCCTTGGCTTTCCTTATATGGAATATGAAATGTAAATTGGCTGCCGACAGATAACGTACTGCTTACCTGGATATACCCCCCCATTAATTCGACAAAGCGCTTGGCAATGGTGGTGCCAAGACCTGTTCCTGTATGCTGCTGCTGCATAAACTGCATTTCTTGGCGGAAAGGCTCAAAAATATTCTTTAACATGTTGGGCGAGATGCCAATGCCTGTATCTTGAATTGTAAATGATAACTCATGTGCTTTTTTTGTGACACTAATATTAATCATGCCCTCTGGGGTAAATTTCACTGCATTGCCAATCAGATTAATGAGCACTTGCCGTAGCCGTATGGGATCTCCCATGATGTATTCGGGCACGCCATCCAAATGTAGATGAAGTGGTATTTTTTTGTAGCGGCAGGCAATCACGAAGGGAGCAATGGCATCAAGCATCACTTCCTTTAAAGAAAACATTTCATTGTTAAGTTCTAGTTTTCCTGATTCAACCTTGGATAAATTAAGAATATCATTGACCAAATCGCCAAGTGATTTGGCCGCCTGCTGAGCCAAGGCCAAGTGTTCACGCTGCTCATCTGTTAGATATTGTTCATCCGCAGCAATGAGTTCTTGCAAGCCGATAATGCCATGCAGCGGTGTGCGCAGTTCATGGCTCATGATGGACAAAAATTCACTTTTTGCATGGCTTGCCGCTTCGGCCTGTTTATTTGCTTTGGCCAGTTGATGCGTTGATTTTTTAAGGTTTTGATAAAGCAACATATGTTGCAAAGAATCTTCCATACGTCGCGCAATATCTTGAAACAGCCGCTGTTCATCATTGCTCCAATGGCGTGGGTTGTCACATTGATGCAGGCCAAGTAACCATGTTTGTTCTTTATTGGGACGTAAGGCAATAGTGATTTGTGACTGAATAGAAAATGTTTTTGCGATGCTTGAATCGGCCAGGAAATGATTGCGATCATCAAGACATATTGGAGCGTCGCTATATTGGACACGTTTAAAAAAGTGCCTCATTGTACCATCCATGCCATAGACGTGGCCAGTAGCCAATGTGCCAGGAAAGGCATCAACGGTGCATTCAAAGGGTACTGACCAAGTAGCAGCGTGTGCATCACAAGGGTAAATCAGCCATGCGCGGCTGCATTGAAAGGTATCAAGCAAGCTTTGCAATGTGTGCTTCATGCCTGCGCTGATGTCCAGCTGACTATGTAGGGCACGTTCAATGCGATCAAGGCTTTTTAGATAGTGCACATGAGCCTGTTGTTTTTGCTCTGCTTCTTCATTATCTGAAACAAAGAAGTGACTGATAATACTGCAAAATAAGAGCTCAAGTAAGCTGATTGCCACTTGAACCCAGCTATAATAAAGCGGTATATAATCAAGATAAGCCAAGGCGAGAAGGCAGCATAATGCGATGCTATAAATACTTGTCCATTGTATGCCAGTGCGCACACCCAAGAAGAAAAAGGCCAATAAGGGATAGGTAAAAACCCAATAGATGCTGGTGTTTTCAATTGAAGGGGTAAATAGAAGGGGTAAAAACACCGTTAATGTAGCAAAACCTAGGGCGTGTTTGATATATCTCTGTGGTGCATCACGTTTGAACCATACATACAATATTGGCAGGGTCATAAAAACGGTTAACTGAATAACAACCAATACATAGGCTTCGAATAAAAAGTTAATGAGCGCAAAACAAATCAATGCAGCCATAAAAAACAGCAAAAAGCGCGATAGTGATCGTTCAACGCGTGTTGGCGATTGTTTTGATTGCTCATGCTGATACTTAGACATATAAAACACTATAGGTTATAGGGTAATAAAAGTGAACATTTGTGTTGGTTTTTTTCTGGATGTGGACAGCTATTTTATGAAAGAGCACGGATTAGCTTCGCTTAATGCTTGCTTCCCGTATAACTTTTCTATGCAATCCGCACCATGGCACATTGTCGCATTTATACCGATCAGGCATTATCTGAAGCTCAAAACATCACACTTTCTGATGAGATAGGGCATTACCTTCGTCATGCGATGCGTTTGCATGAAGGCGATGGCATCACCCTATTTAATGGGCAAGGTGGTGAATACCGAGTATCGCTTGAGCAACTTTCTCGCCAGCTATCCACGTGCTATGTTGAAACATATCGTGATGTATCAAGGGAGCTTGGCATACCGATTCATATTGTTCAATGTGCCAATAAAAGCGATAAAATTGAAACTGTCTTGCAAAAAGCAACCGAGCTTGGTGCCGCCAGCTTTCAGATTGCCAACAGCCAACGCGCAACATTGAAACTCACAGGCATCAAGTTGGAAAAGCGTTTGGAGCGCTGGCAACGTATTATTATTGAAGCTGCCGAACAAAGTGGGCGCACACAAATCCCGACATTGTACTGGCACAACCATTTATCCGATGTTCAGAGTATGGGGCAGTCTTTTGCATTACACCCTTATCAGGCCATGCCGTGGTCGGCGGTTCGTAATACATTCGCCGAAGCATCTACGATTAGCTTTGCGGTTGGCCCTGAAGGTGGCTGGAGTCAGGATGATTTGAATACCTTGCAAGCGCGAGGATTTCAAAGCCTGAGCTTTGGCTGCCGCATTTTGCGTACTGAAACAGTTGCACCTGCACTGCTTGCTGCAATGCAAGGCTTGTTGGAGTAATTGCTATGGAAGTTATTCTCGCATCAAAATCACCCCGTCGTTTACATTTATTACAATGTGCAGGTCTGGCTGTAGAGGTTATGCCTAGCCATATTGATGAAAATCCGCGAAAAGGTGAAAGTGTGCCTGATATGGTGATGCGCTTGTGTCAGCAAAAAGCCAAGGCATGCGCTGTGGAAGATCGCCCCATTATTGCTGCGGATACATTGGTATCTTTGCATGGTGAAGCGTTGGGGCAACCCGATGATCTGGAGCATGCCAAACATATGTTGCAACGCCTCTCGGGGCAGCGACAATCGGTATTAACGGCAGTCTGTGTGCGTCTTGGCTTTCAGATACTGACAGAGCGGGTCGTTACCTATGTTCAGTTTCGCGATATTAGTGATGCCGAATTGGATATTTATTTGGCACACAATGACGTGCTTGATAAAGCAGGGGCATATGCGATTCAAGCAGGTGCGGCTAGTTTTATTACTCAGCTTGAGGGGCCTTTGGATAATGTTATTGGCCTGCCAGTTCGCCAAACGTTAAATATGTTAAAAAAATTGGAGCAACCATTATGAGCGCAGAGCTGCTTGTGAATACCTCACCGTTTGAAACACGTATTGCACGTGTTGAAAATGGTTTGGCTGAAGAGATTTATATCGAGCGCGAACGCGAACGCGGCTTAAAAGGCAATATTTATAAAGGCCGAGTACAACGTGTGTTGCCTGGTATTCAGGCTGCATTTGTTGATATTGGCATGGTAAAATCTGGCTTTCTTTATGCTGGTGATATTGCAGCACCTGAAGCTGAGCCGCTTGATGAAGTGGTTTCTGAAAATGATGACGATGATATTGAAAATAGTGCGCCACGGCGTCGTGTTATTCCACCCATCAACAGCCTTGTTCGTGAAGGACAAGATATTTTGGTGCAAGTTTCTAAGGATCCCATTGCTTCCAAAGGGCCACGCTTGACGAGCCTGTTAAGTCTGGCTGGGCGCTATTTGGTATACCTCCCTGCGCTTGAGCATGTTGGTATTGCGCGGCGTTTGGAAGGTAAAGAAGAGCGTGAGCGCTTATTGGCCATTGGTAACGATATACGTCCTGAGAATGCGGGGCTGATTATTCGAACCGTTGCTGAGGGTCACAGCAAAGAAGAGTTGCAGGCTGATTTGGATTTTTTGACACGTTTGTGGCGTGATATTGAGCAGCGCAGTAAAGATGCCGCCAGTGCTTCAGTCATTCATCGTGAATTGAGCCTGCATTTGCGTGTGATGCGCGATTATGTGGATGATGCCGTACAAAAAATCCACATTGATTCGCGTGAAACGTACCAAAGCATGAAAAAATTTGCTGATAGCTTTATGCCAGAAGTTGCCCAGCGACTGTATTACTATCCTGGTGATCGTCCTATTTTTGATGTTTATGGTGTTGAGGAAGAGTTAAATAGGGCTTTAAAACGTTCTGTGCCACTCAAATCTGGGGGGCATATCGTGATTGAGCAAACCGAAGCCTTGATTGCCATTGATGTTAACTCGGGCTCTTTTGTTCGCTCTCGGAGCATGGAGGAAACGGGCTTTAAAACCAACCTTGAGGCTGTTCATGAGATCGTTCATCAGCTTCGTCTGCGCAACCTTGGTGGCATTATCGTGGTTGATTTTATTGATATGCAAGAAGAAGAAAATAAAGCGCGCATGTTGGAAGTGCTTGAAGAAGCCTTAATGCGCGATAAAACAAAAACCAATGTGGTGCAATTATCATCATTGGGGCTGGTGGAAATGACACGCAAGCGTACCCGTGAATCATTGGGTAGGATTTTGCTAAAAGAATGTCCGCGTTGTGAGGGTGTTGGTCATACCAAAAGTGCAACGACGATTTGTTATCAGTTGTTTCGTGAGATTGTGGCAGAAGCACGTGCTTATCCGTGCGAGAAACTAATGGTGATTGCCCATCCCAAATTGATTGATGTGTTATTGGGTGAAGAAAGCGACCAAGTGGTACGCTTGGAACAATTTCTGGGCAAACAAATTGCGCTGAAAAGTGATATGCAGCTTGATCCAGAACACTTTGAGGTTGCCCTGCTTTAATGGTGATAGATTCAGATATTCAAAGCGCCCTTGAATTCAAGGGCTTTAAGCGCAGCCCATTACAACTTTATATCCATATTCCTTTTTGCATTCATAAATGTCATTACTGTGATTTTAATTCCCATGTTCGGGATGAGCCACCGTGGCATGCTTATCAACAAGCGCTGATTTGTGAGCTTGAATATTGGTCGCAGCAGGATCCGTTTCATGGGCGATCGCTGCATAGCATTTTTTTTGGCGGTGGAACACCATCCTTGGCTCCTGCATCATTGATTGCTGATGTCTTGGCATACGCCAAATCATTATTTGGCTTTGAAGAGAACATCGAAATAAGCCTAGAAGCCAACCCAGGAACTGTTGATATGCAAGCTTTTCAAGGTTTTTACGATGCTGGTATCAATCGTTTGTCCATAGGGGCACAAAGCTTGGATCATAAAGAGCTGCAATGGTTGGAGCGAATTCATAACAATGATGACGTGTATAAAGCTATTGCAGCAGCACGCAGTGCAGGCTTTGATAATATTAATTTGGATTTGATGTATGGCCTGCCAGATCAAACAGTGCAGCAATGGCAACAAACACTTGCCGCAGCCCTGAGCTTGAACCCAGAGCACCTGTCATGTTATCAACTTACGGTGGAGCCGCACACCAAGCTGGCAGTACGCCATGCTAGCTCACCGTATGCCTTACCAGATGATGCGGCTTCGCTGCAATTTTTTCATCAAACACGTCAGGATTTATCGGCGGCAGCTTATACTGCCTACGAAATTTCCAACTTTTCGAAAGCAGGTAAGTATTGTCGTCATAATGATGGTTATTGGCTGTACCATGATTATATCGGTATTGGTGCTGGTGCATCGGGTAAATGGGATAAGCATGATGGTGGTACGTACCGTTATAGTAATCACCGTATGCCCGAAAAATATATACAGAAGTCCACTGCTGGCTGGCATGCCATCAGCAGTGATGAATCATTGAATCAGCAGCAGGCCGCAGCCGAGGCTGTATGGGTAGGTTTGCGCCGCAAAGAAGGCATGGATGATGATTGGTTTTCTCAACGTTTTGATCGCCCCATTGCTAGCTATTTTCAGGGTGAGCTACAGCCGTGGCTTGATGATGAAAAGTTAATTTGGAATGATCGCCGCTTGCAACTCAGTGGGTCAGGCATTGTGTTGGCTGATGCGATTGCTGGTTCGGTTATTCAATAATCACCCTGAGTTTCATCTGAATAGTTGGGATAGATGGGCTCTTTTGAATTTTAAGTGGGTAAGAATCATAATTTTGACATCTTGTTAGACATTAGGGTACTCATATCACAATTAGATATTCACCCAGTCACTATGCTCTTCTGATGTTAAAATGAGCTTCAAAATTGCCTAGAATGCTTGTTCTGCGGAGCCGCACGTCGCCCTTCCTCGAATGAGGGAGGCGTGCGGCTTTGCAGGATTA
>JAUZQT010000079.1 GCA_030950825.1 Mariprofundaceae bacterium
CGTAATATATAAGATATTCATAATATTCTTATATATCATCCATCCTCATTCTGGTTAGGTGCGTTGCAGACTATTTAACATCAGACAGCAATCAATTAGCCCCAAAAACTGGGAGTATGACAGGCTCCATAAAAGCAGCAAAGGGTGGGGGTTTACCAATGACTATAAAGCATGCGCCGTTATCGCCTAGATTGTCTATTTACCGCTGGTCTTCAGGTATGCTGGCCAGCATCGCGCATCGTGCCAGCGGTGTTGTGCTGGTTCTTTTTGTGCCCATTTATCTTTGGCTTTTGCATGCAATGACAGGCTCACCGCAAGATTTTAACGCCGCAGTAGGATTGCTGCATACGCCATTGGGGCGATTGGGCTTGTGGCTGGCTTCTGTGGCACTTGTTTACCACTTTTGCAATGGCATTCGTTTTTTGTGTTTGGATGGTGGTTGGGGTGAGTCTCCTGCAACTATGCGGGCTACAGCAAGCCTAGTGATAGGTATTGCTGGGTTTTCTGCGCTTGTGTTGGGGGTATTGCTATGGTGAATCAACACAGGGATTTAGGTTCAGCCCATTCAGGTTTTTCAGATTGGTATTGGCAACGCTTTAGCGCTGTGGTGTTGGCGACTTTGTTACCAGCTGCATTTGTTTTGTTGTGGGCTGTTTATAGTGGCGTGTTGGATCAGCAGTCTTTGTTGGACTATTTGGACTCTTTTGTTTCACGATTATTACACAGCCTATTGATTGTCGCCTTGATGGTTCATGCCTACATGGGTTTGAAGGTGATGATTGAGGATTATGTTCATGCTGCTATGCGTATTTTTCTGATTGCATTGATGCTGGTGATGATGGGCTTGTTTGGCATGTGGTGGCTGGCATTGATTTGGGCGTGGGGAGGCTGATATGGCATATTTATCCACAGATAAGGTGGAACACCACTTTCACGATGTTGTGATTATCGGTGCTGGTGGTGCGGGGCTGCGTTGTGCATTGCAACTGGCAGAGCAAGGCCATCGTGTGGCGGTCGTTTCCAAGGTTCTTCCCACCCGTTCGCATACAGTGGCAGCGCAGGGTGGTATGAATGCAGCGTTGGGCAATGTGTCGTCTGATCATTGGCATTGGCATATGTATGATACCATCAAAGGCTCGGATTATTTGGGTGATCAGGATGCCATTGAATATATGTGTCGAGCTGCGCCGCAATTGGTACGTGAATTGGAGCATCAGGGGGTGCCCTTTTCGCGTTTGGAGAATGGCAAAATTTACCAACGACCTTTTGGTGGGCAGTCGCGCGAGTTTGGTGAAGGCGGGCAAGCATCACGCACGTGTGCAGCGGCAGATCGCACTGGTCATGCCATTTTACACACCATGTACCAGCAAAACTTAAAATCGGGCACACATTTTTATGAAGAGTATTTCGCCCTAGATTTGATTACCGATGATGATGGTTGTCAGGGGGTAATGGTTTGGGATATTGCCAAGGGTGGTTACCATTTATTTCAGGCAAAGGCGGTTATTTTAGCAACAGGTGGGGCAGGGCGTATTTTTCAAACCACGACCAATGCCAATATTTGCACAGGTGATGGTGGTGCCTTGGTTTTGGATGCAGGGCTACCTGTTGAAGATATGGAGTTTTTTCAATTTCACCCAACAGGCATTGCCTATGTTGGCCCATTGATTACTGAAGCGGTGCGGGGTGAAGGTGGTTATTTGGTGAATGGTGATGGTGAGCGTTTTATGGAACGTTACGCACCAACGGCCAAAGATTTGGCCAGCCGTGATGTGGTCTCGCGTGCTATTGCTATTGAAATCAAAGAAGGGCGTGGTTGTGGTCCGAAAAAAGATTATGTTTTATTGAAGCTGGCACATTTGGGGGAGGATATGATTTTATCGAAGCTCCCCAATATTCATGAATTGGCTTTGCGTTTTGCTGGTGTGGACTGCACCAAAGAGGATATTCCTGTGCAACCGACAGCACATTATACCATGGGTGGCGTACCAACCAATCGTTTTGGTGAGGTTGTTCGCCAACATGCTGGTGCTGATGATGCCGTGGTACCTGGATTATATGCTGTGGGTGAGGGGGCTTGTGTTTCGGTACATGGTGCCAATCGCTTGGGTGGTAACTCATTGCTTGAAATTATTGTTTTTGGCAGAGCTTGTGGTAATCGGGTGATGAAACGTCTCAAAGAACACCGCTATCACCCCAAATTGGATGCGGATTGCTGGCAGGATGGTGTGGCACGGGTGAGGCGTTGGTTGGATGGGGCAGGTGATGATGTGCACGGTAATGGGCATGGCGAACGTCTGGCTGTGTTTCGGGATGAGATGCAGGCGATCATGCAACGCTATTTCAGTGTGTATCGTACCGATAAAGTCATGTCGGAAGGCGTGAATCAAATTGAGGCTTTGGCTGAGCGCATGCAATCGTTGGTGATTGAAGATAAAAACAGCGTATTCAACACTGAATTGATTGAGGCTTTGGAGTTGGAAAATCTGATGGCTCTAGCAAGGGTTACTGCAGCCGGAGCGTTGGCACGCAAAGAGTCGCGTGGTGCGCATGCTCGCGATGATTATCCTGAGCGTGATGATGTATGTTGGATGCAGCATACCCTCGCTTCGATATTGAATAATAAGGTGTCTTTGGCGTACAAGCCAGTGCGAACCGTGCCGATGACAGTGGATACATTTCCACCCAAAAAGCGGGTGTATTGATATGAATGCCATGATTCATATCGATATTTACCGTTATAATCCTGAAAAAGATAGTCAGCCTTATATGCAGCGTTTTGATGTGCCATGGGAGAAAACGGGCATGAAATTGCTTGATGCGCTCAATTATATCAAGTGGCATAGCGATGGAAGTTTGACCTATAGGCGTTCGTGTGGAGAGGGCGTATGTGGTTCGGATGGCATGAATATCAATGGCGTGAATGGCTTGGCTTGTATTACTTCAATCGAAGGTTTGAAGCAGCCCATTAAAGTGCGCCCCTTGCCCAGCATGGAAGTCATTCGTGATTTGGTGGTCGATACCACGCACTTCTTTGATCAATATCGCCAGATTAAACCTTGGCTACAATCAAAAACGCCCACACCTGAACATGAACGCCTGCAAACACCCGATGAGAGGGCAGAGTTGGATGGGTCATATGAATGTATACTATGTGGCTGTTGTACCACATCTTGTCCATCATGGTGGTGGAATGGTGATCGCTTTATGGGTCCAGCGGTATTATTGCAGGCAGACCGTTGGATGAAAGATTCGCGCGATGAGGCAATGGGTGAGCGCCTAGATCAACTTGAAGATGCGTTTAAGCTGTATCGCTGCCACCAGATTCTTAACTGTATGGAGGCTTGTCCGAAAGGATTGAATCCGACAGCTGCAATCGGTCATATCAAACGAACACTACTTAATCGAAAATCTTAATTCCCATTACTAAGGAACGGGAATCAAATAACTTACGCAATTCATGCTTGTCTTTTTGCCCAGCATGGGCGTTGCAAAAAAAAACTTACATAGCAGGCTATGCTTCGCTTTTTGCGCCTTCATGCTGAACAAAAACACTGCGCTTCAAATGCACATGTTATTTAATTCCCATTCCTAAGCTGTTATGTGATGTGTTTTTAGCCTGAATTATTCAGGTTAGGTTATGGCTTACAGCTTCTTCTCATTCATTGCTTTCATCAGGTTGCGTTTGGGTCTGTGACGCATGCGAATCTCCTGAATCCAATGATCAAATGCCAATTCTTTGCCGGCCTTTTTCATCCATTGACCAATCGTGAGCATCATTTGTACCGCTTCGGCATAGGCACTGTTTTTTTTGTGATCAATGATCGGCTCAACCAGCCGTTGCCAGCAAAAGGTGGCGCGCAACGGATCAGTATCACCCAGCCTTTTACCCAAGGACTCCCACAAGCCAGTGCTGCAATCACCAGCATTGGCCTCCTGCCAGGCAAATTCAAGCTCATTTTCGGATAAAAAAATCCGCACCAACAAGGAATGATCAGGCTTGTGCCAATAGCCAGTTCCTCTCTTTTTATCCTCTGTGATTTGCTGGCGAATATGATCCAGTGCTCGCTGCCGCCATTCACTGTCCCAGTTTCCCAATTTATTGGAGAACACCTTTAATGTTTCCCAACTATTCAGCGATGGCTCCCGTTCAAAAGATTTCCAGACTATGGCAACAGCCTTACCGAACTCTTTTCTATGTATGTATAGTTCTGCCAAATACTTTTCCAAGCGAGAGTCAGGTTTGTTCTCAAAAGCAGCCATGCCTTTTTCCGCCCATACCAGCGCTTCATCAAAGCGTTCTTCTCTGCTTAAAATTTGGCTCTTTCAAATTCTAAATGGGTAGGCAAAATTCATAGGGGGATAAGCAAGCTCAATGACTCACCACAAAACAAGCTGTCGAATGCTAATCCTGC
>JAUZQT010000008.1 GCA_030950825.1 Mariprofundaceae bacterium
GCTTGTATTGAGGATCCATGATAAACACGCCTGTTTTATAATGGATTCCCAATACAGTTGGGTTGCTGAGCTTGTCGAAGCAGGAATGACGGTTTTCATGGGTTAGCAGGATACCTTATAAACATGCTGAATAGTTACAAAAAATTAAGGAATAAGGACTACTTCACACTCAAACCATTATAGTCGATAAATTATAATCGCGCTATTAAATCCATTTCCACTTTTGCTCCTAATGGTAATGCAGCAACAGCAACAGTTGCCCTGGCTGGGCGATGCTCACCCAGCCATTCGGCATAAATCGTATTAACCAATGGGAAATCAGCCATATCAAGCAAAAATATATTGACCTTTAAAATATCGTCCACTGCTGCACCCGCCTCCTCCAGCACCGCTAAGAGGTTTTTTAGCACCTGTCTAGCCTGCGCTTCAACATCATCCGCAAGCATTTTACCGAGCTCAGGATCAAGGCCAATCTGCCCTGAAGTGTATAAAATACCCGCATGCGACGTTGCTTGACTGTATGGCCCCACAGCTTTCGGAGCAGCTTCTGAATGAATCACCTGAATAGACATATTACTTCCTTTTTCATTTTTTTGCTTTAAACAATGAGCGCCGACCCTTCGCAACCATATCACGAAAGCGATCAGCAATACCTTGGTTGCTACCCTCGGCAAAACCAACATGATTCTCGCCCAAGCCAACATTATTCTGACGCTTCACTGTCACAACACCATCCAGAGCTTTAAGAGCTTTTAATACCGATGCCAAATGCTTCCGATCATGCACACTGACAAGTATGCATAATACAGTCATTTCACCAGGTCGCTGATCCAATTTCACGTCATCAATACCAGAGCCTGCTTCAGCAATACAACCCGTTAACACCGATAACATGCCCCGACGATTTTCGGCCCTCACTTCAATACCAGTAAAATAAAACGAGTCGCGATCAGCTGGCCAGTCGACCTCAAGCCAACGGTACTTATTCAGCGATGACAAAGTTTGGCAGCCCCGATAATGCAGCTCGATGCCTTTATCAGTGATCATGCGCCCCAACACAGAGTCACCAGGAATAGGGCAACAGCAATGGGCTGCATACATATATGTCCCACGTACACACTTCATTTTAACTTGTGTAAACTGATCATCGGCCAATTGTTTGAGTAACATATCCAATGATATGTCGCCCTTACCAATTTTTTCATGCAGGCTCTCAAGAGTATCGCATTGCAAAGCTTGCAAAATCTCTTCAGGGGGATCCGACGAGAGCACCTCTTTTAAGATGCCAATGCCAATTTGTATGCTTGTTTCCTGCTCCTGACGACGATAATACTGACGAATTGACTGGCGAGCCTTGGGTGTTATCACATACTTCAACCACTGCCAGCTAGGCTCTTGATCGGCACTGGTTAAAATTTCAATTTGATCACCATTGTGCAATTTTGTCTGAAAGTCTTTCATCTCACCATTGATACGCACACCAATGGTGTGATTCCCAACATCCGTATGCACGGCATAGGCAAAATCCAATGATCGTGCCCCACGTGGCAAGGCATAAATATCACCGTCCCTACTAAATACGTATACTTCCTGCACAAACAAATCAAGTCGCACGCTTTCCATTAACTCATTGGGGTTATCTGTTTCTTGGAGCAATTCAATCAGCTGACTTAGCCATAACAGCTCGCGTTTATTGGACGACCCACCAGCACCTTTATACAACCAGTGGGCTGCCACGCCATCTTCGGCATGCTGGTGCATGGATTCAGCACGAATTTGCACTTCAATTCGGTGGTTGTCAGGGCCAATCACCGAAGTGTGCAAAGATTGATATCCATTGGGTTTTGGCAGTGCAATATAATCTTTGAAACAACCTGGGACAGGTGGATATAAACTATGAATCATGCCCAGCGCATGGTAGCAGGCAGCAGCATCTTTCACGATCAACCGGAATGCGACAATGTCATAAATTTCTTCAAAATCGATATGTTTCCGCTGCATCTTCTGATGCAAGCTATACAAGTGCTTCATGCGCCCTTGTACCGTTGCATCCAGCCCCTCACGATTCAAGGCTTCCTGCAACAAACCTTCCAGGTTACTTTGTGTCTGCTGAAGAAATTCCAACTTATTTTGGAGCTTTACTTTGACTTGCTCATAGCCCTCTGGATCAAGATAAGAAAAAGCAATATCTTCCATTTCCTGCTTGATCCAATGAATACCCAATCGATGAGCCAACGGTGCATGGATTTGAAGCGTTTCTTTTGCCACACGTAGGGCTTTTTCCTTCGATACAAAGCCAAGCGTACGCATATTATGTGTACGGTCTGCCAATTTCACCAATAACACGCGCAAATCTTTGGCTGTTGCCAAAATCATTTTGCGAAAATTTTCCGCCTGCTTATGTTCCGAAGAATCAAAGTGCATTTTACCAATTTTGGTAACACCATCCACCAAATTTGCAATTTCTTCACCAAAACGATCTTGGATATCTTGAAGACTAATATGGGTATCTTCCACCGTGTCATGCAACAGACCTGTTGCAACAGTCGCTACATCCATTTTTAAACTGGCAAGAATATCTGCCACAGCCAAAGGATGCGTAATATACATCTCACCCGAACTACGTCGCTGATCTGCATGTGCTTGTGCTGCAAACACATAAGCTCGGTTTAAAAGATCAATATCACCCTTCGATGCATACTGACTGACTGTTTCTGTAATTTCAAAAATACGACTCACAATATCAACACAATCCTACAATAGAAATATGAGTCAGAAACAAGCGTTATTCGAAATCTTCGCTAGAAGCAGCCTGTAAACGAAGCTGTTCCTGCTCGTCCATATCATACAGTAGCTCCCAAGAAACATAACCTTCGCCCATTTCACGCAGCGCCTGAACCGCAGGCTTATGCCCTGCATCATCCAAAAGCAACGGCAAACCATCCAACACCTGACGGGCACGTTTGGATGCAAGAACAACCATCTCAAAACGGTTGGGATAATAACAAACACAATCTTCTACAGTTACGCGAGCCATAAAAAAAACCTCTTTTAAAAAAATAAAACGATGCTCAAAAGTATTGAAACACTATATTCTGCCGAGCATAACGAGTCATATCCAAATGTCACTCAAATATCATTTTCAGAGCCACTTGCATACGCCCTTTTAAAAATGACTGCGGTACGCCCGGCTGACCCTATTGATTAAAATAGTTGATTATCAAGACGGTACTACCCCAGTTTTTCCCCAGTTGATCAGTTAGTGCGACACATAGCCACCGAGCGCAGTGGATCTACAGGGTCGTAGCTCTTTCCTTGACAGAGTTTAATTAGTTCGGAAGCTGGCGCCCGATACCCAAACGGGTAGAAGCCGCGTTTGCGCAGTACCAGCGAAATGGCTGGATCCCGGCTGAGTAGACCAGTTTCGCAGTCCGCCTGTCTATTGTTGCAGTTCTTCACCCACATATTCATGGCATCTGGATGCCACGCTCCAAACCAGTCGGCATGCATTGTCGTTCCCCCTGGCAGAATCCGATCCGCCTTGACATCAGAGCTTAGGTGCAAATCAGTCAGCGATCCGCCGTAAGCATCAGGACGATAGAAGATGCGGTACATGATTGAAGAGATATGGGTTGGGTGAGAATCAGGACAGGAAGCACCATAATACCCATTCTCAGAGTAACTGATGTGGCTCTGATCTGGCTGATAGGTGGTGGCCTCATTGACACACTGCGGGAAGGCGATCTGCATTTCCAACTGATTACCACTACCTGAGCAGTTAGGAATGAGCGCCTGTCGTTGGATTTATAGGCTGGGCCACAACTAAAGCTGATAATGGGTTGTACTCGCCAATCACCGGTGTAGTTGGTCTGCGGGGTTACTGAGCCACCATTGCCGGAAATCATGCGAAGGTTGTTCGGGAATGGCTTGACTAGTCGGTTTGCCCCATTTAGGCGAAAGTTATTGTTCTTGTAATAGACCATAATCTGATCTGGAATGTAAGGGACTGGGTCAGGCTTTCCTATTTTCTATCTTGTTAGTCATGCTACTGTTCTGGTATGGCAAGAAAGGAACGAGTTCATCTTCACGGCGGCATTTATCATGTGATGCTGCGCGGCAATGGCGGCATGGATTTTTTTGTTTCAGATGAGGATCGCTGCCGCTTCCTTCTTTTGATGCAGGAGGGCAGCTATCGCTTCGGATTTCGAGTCCATGCCTTTTGTCTGATGAGCAATCATGTTCACTTGGCGATTCAGGTGTCTGATGTGCCGCTTTCCAAAATCATGCAGAACCTGTCGTTCCGTTATACGCGCTGGC
>JAUZQT010000080.1 GCA_030950825.1 Mariprofundaceae bacterium
GGCGAAGGTATTGAATAGGGATCAGCATTTTTTAGCGGTGCAGCGTATCAATATCTTTATTTGCCAGCTGCTTACTCAGTGATGCCAGTGCCTCTTGCGTTTGTGCTAGCTCTTTTAACAGCTCATCTCGACTCGGTGGAATGCGCATTTGATTCAGGCTTTCCTGTTTGGCTTCTTCAAGGTTGTTGATAACCACGGCAATAAACAAGTTGATGACCACAAAAGTTCCCAAAATGACAAAGGATACGAAATAAATCCAATTCAGTGGGTTGAGCTCCATGGCGGTGTACATGACATCGGTCCAATCTTCCAGCGTCACAATGCGGAACAAGGTAAGCAGTGAAATACCCAAATTATCCCAATGTTCAGGGTCGTGAGCATGAAATAATTGTTGCCCAGCAACCGCATAGATATAGAAAATCACACTCATCAAAAGCATAATATTTGCCATGCTGGGAATCGAACGCAGCAGTGTAGCGACAATCAGGCGCAATTCGGGAATGGCTGAAATCAGACGCAGTACTCGCAATAGACGCGCCAAGCGTGCAAGCATGGCAAATTCGCCTGTGCTTGGTAACAGTGCCAACACAATGATGGTGAAATCAAAAATATTCCAACCCTTAGAAAAATAATCGCTGATCTTTGGTGCAACGGCGTATATCTTCAATGCTGCTTCAATGATGAAAATAATCAAAACAAGCTGGTTGCCAAGTTTTATCCAGTTGCCATAACTCGCCATGATCTCCGGTGAGGTTTCCAAGCCAATCAATACAGCACTAATAAGAATAATCGCAATAATAAAATATTCAAAGGCATCGTGTTGAACAATGCGCTGGGCTATTTTTTGCATGATGCTATGTCTCCACGGGTATATTTGATAATGCGCATATTGCAATTCATGAGCTAAGTTGCAAGACGAATAAACATTCGAACCAACACAGGCCTTGAAAATACAATATGCGAACCTTATACAGCCAGTGAAGCAGATTGATGGAGGATTGTTGTGAGCAACAAGAATGAAAAGCAAGACATCGAAGAACAAACAATAGAAACCACTGAAACACCGACGGATGAAGCTGTTTCAGCCACTCCCATTGAGGATGATTCGCTAACATTGGATGACGATGGTGAAGTTATTGATCCTATGCAAGCCTTAAAAAACGAAGTGGCTGAACTCAATGATAAACTGCTTCGTCAGCATGCGGAAATGGATAACCTGCGGAAACGTACTGCTCGTGAAATCATGGATGCCCGTAAATTTGCAGTTGAAAAATTTACCACTGCATTGCTTGATGTTGTGGATAATTTAGAACGCGCTTTGGAAGTGGAAACTGGTAAAGAAGAAGCTTTGCGTGATGGTGTGCAGCGCACACTGGATTCATGGCATGGTATGATGGGAAAATTTAATGTGGAGCGCATCGATGCAGTGGGTGAACAGTTCGATCCGCATAAACATGAGGCTTTATCAAAAATGCCATCGGATGAACCAAAAGGTACCGTTATTAACCAACATTGCGCTGGTTATAGCTTGAATGGTCGTTTGATTCGCCCAGCTCAGGTTCTTGTATCAAGCGGGCAGTAGAATCACACCCAAAATGGACAGGGTAGAATAGGGGTTGAATTATAAGGCAATCATCCCCACACAGTCAGTAAGAAAAATTTAAGTTTGTAATACGTAGGAGAGGAAAATGGCAAAAGTCATTGGTATTGATTTAGGAACAACCAATTCATGTGTATCCGTGATGGAGGGTGATACGTATAAAGTCATCCCCAACAGTGAAGGCGATAACACCACACCATCCATTGTAGCATTTACTGCGGATGAGCGTTTGGTTGGCGCGGCTGCAAAACGCCAGATGGTAACCAATCCAGATAATACTTTTTATGCAGTGAAACGTTTGATTGGTCGTAAATTTAATTCTGCTGAAACCAAACATCACCATGAATTGGTTTCATATCCGATTGTCGCAGCAGATAATGGCGATGCTTGGCTTGAAGCTGATGGCAAGAAAATGAGCCCTCAGGAAATTTCTGCCATTACTTTGCAAAAAATGAAAACAACCGCAGAAGATTACTTGGGCGAAACAGTCACCGATGCTGTGATCACCGTGCCAGCCTATTTTAATGACTCTCAACGTCAGGCAACCAAAGATGCGGGTGCCATTGCTGGTTTGAATGTATTGCGTATTGTCAATGAGCCAACGGCTGCGGCATTGGCGTATGGCTTGGATAAAACCGAAGAAAACCATTTGATTGCTGTGTACGATTTGGGTGGTGGTACTTTTGATGTATCAATTCTTGAAATCGGTGATGGTGTATTTGAAGTAAAAGCTACCAATGGTGATACTTTCTTGGGTGGTGAAGATTTTGACCAAGTGCTGATTAAGCACTTGGCAGCCGAATTTAAGAAAGAAAATGGTGTAGATTTACTGCAAGATAAATTGGCACTGCAACGCCTAAAAGAAGCCTCTGAAAAAGCCAAAATCGAATTGTCATCAGCCCAACAAACTGAAGTAAACCTACCATTTATTACTGCTGATGCGTCAGGTCCGAAACATTTATTGGTGAAGATTACCCGTGCTAAATTTGAATCCTTGGTCGGTGATTTAGTGGAGCGCTCGCTTGAGCCTTGTAAACTGGCACTGAAAGATGCTGGTGTATCAGCTTCTGAAATTCATGATGTTGTATTGGTCGGTGGTCAAACCCGTATGCCATTGGTACAAGAAAAAGTAGAAGCATTCTTCGGCAAGGAGCCTCATAAAGGCGTGAACCCTGATGAAGTGGTGGCGATTGGTGCTGGTATTCAAGGTGCAATTTTGGTTGGTGATGTCACCGATGTGCTATTGCTTGATGTTACGCCTTTATCGCTGGGTATTGAAGTGGAAGGCGGTTTATTCAATAAAATTATTGAAAAAAACACCACCATCCCAAGCAAAAAGAGCCAGACTTATACCACAGCGGCCGACAATCAAACGGCTGTAACCATTAAAATTGCACAGGGTGAGCGTGAAATTTTCTCTGCCAATAAAGAAATGGGTTTATTCAACCTCGAAGGTATTGCGCCAGCCTCACGTGGCATGCCACAAATTGAAGTAACCTTTGATATTGATGCCAATGGTATTATTCATGTGCATGCGAAAGATAAAGGTACAGGCAAAGAAACCTCTATTCGCATTGAGTCGGGTTCTGGTTTGTCGGAAGCTGAAATCGAGCGCATGAAACAGGATGCAGAGGCTCATGCCGATGAAGATGCCAAAGCCAAAGAAGGCATTGAAACGCGCAATCGTGCGGATCAAATGTATTATAGCACTGAAAAGTCATTGAAAGAAAATGGTGATGCTGTGGATGCTGAGAGCAAGGCTGCTATTGAGGCTGCTATGGTAGAGCTGAAAACGGCATTGGAAGGTACTGATATAGAAGCCGTCAAAAAGGCCGAAGAAAACTTGGCTGAGAAATCACAGAAGTTGGGCGAAGCTGTGTATCAAAAGATGCAAGCTGAACAAGCAGCTTCAGAAGCTGGTAATGAGGCAGGTGCAGCCCCTGAAGAACCTACAGCCAGCACAGGCTCAACATCCAAAGCAAAAGATGCCGATATTCTTGATGCTGAAGTGGTTGATGATAAAAAGTAAACCACTGATTGCTTGATGAAGGGGGAGCGGGCATTTATGCCTTGCTCCCTTTGTTGTCTGAGAGTTTAAAGAATATAAAGCTTGGAGAGTTCTAGTGTCGCAACGTGATTATTATGAAATATTGGGTGTGGAAAAAAGCGCGGATGCAAATGCCGTCAAGCGTGCTTATCGAAAGCTTGCCATGAAATATCACCCCGATCGCAACCCCGATAGTGAAAGTGCCGCCGCAAACTTTCGCGAAGTTACCGAAGCCTATGAAGTGTTATCCGATGATGATAAACGTGGGCGCTATGATCAATACGGACATGCTGGTGTGGATGCCCAAATGGGTGGTTTTGGTACAGGTGGATTCCAGGATTCACATGCATACCGTGATTTCGGTGATTTATTCGGTGATGTGTTTGGCAATATGTTCGGTGGCGGAGCTGGTGGTGGGCAACAAGTCAATCGTGGTGCCGATTTGCGTTATGATCTTGCTTTCAGCCTAGAAGAAGCAGCGGCGGGCAAAGAAGTTGAACTGAAAATCCCCAAGCATGCTCACTGCGAAACTTGCAACGGATCTGGAGCACGACCAGGCACACATCCAGTACCATGTACAACTTGTGGTGGTCATGGCCAAGTGCAAATGCAGCAAGGCTTCTTTGCCGTACGTCGCACATGCCCTAGCTGCCATGGTGCTGGCAAAAAAATTGAATCGCCTTGTGTCAGCTGTGGTGGACATGGCCGCAAACGCATCACCAAGAAATTGACCATCAAAGTGCCCGCTGGTGTGTATCACGGCGCACAAGTGCGTGTATCGGGTGAAGGTGAAGTGGGTGAGCATGCGGGTCCTGCTGGTGATTTGTATGTTGTTATCAGCCTGAAAGAACATGCCATTTTTGAGCGTGATGGCGCTGATTTGCATTGTGATATGCCCATTACTTTTCCGCAAGCTGTATTGGGTTCAGAAATTGATGCCCCAACATTAACGGGTAAAGTGAAAATACGTATTCCCGCAGGCACAGAAGCAGGGCGTGTTTTTCGTTTGCGTGGGCATGGCGTTTCAGATGTTCGCAGCAATCAAACAGGTGATTTATTTGTACGTGTGAACATCGCCGTACCCAAAAAACTATCAACCGTACAACGTGAAGCCTTGGAAAAATTTGCTGAAGCAACCGGTGATGAAGTCTATCCCGAACGCTCCACCTTTTTGGGTAAAGTAAAAAGTTTTTTGGATGATCTTTCAAGTGAGGTGAAGTAATGAAAGTAATTGTAACAGGTGCTTCTGGACGCATGGGTAAGATGCTGGTTAAGGCAGTAGACGCTTTTGAAGGCGCAGAATTAGTAGGTGGAACAGAACGCCCGAGCTCACCTCTATTGGGTGCTGATGCTGGCAATATTGCTTCGATTGGTGCTTTAGGCATTAGTTTGGTTGATAATCTATCGCAGTGTGAAGCCGCTGATGTGTTGATTGATTTTACCGCACCTAGTGCCTGCTTAAACCATGCACAATTTGTTGCCGAACATGGTATGTCGATGGTTATCGGTACAACTGGTTTTGAAGCAGTAGAAATGGATGAATTAAAAGAAATACTAGCAGATTCACCCGTGGTCATAGCTGCTAATTATTCAGTCGGTGTTAATTTAGCGCTGAGTTTGATTCAGCAAGCTGCGCAGGTATTGGGCAGTGATTACGATGCCGAAATTTATGAAGCCCATCACAAACATAAAGTTGATGCACCATCGGGCACGGCCTTGGCAATGGGTCGCGCTTTGGCAGATGGACGTGATGTATCACTTGATGATGTGGCTGTGTATAGCCGTGAAGGACTTACTGGTGCGCGTGGCGCTGGCAGGATTGGTTTTTCAGTGGTGCGTGGCGGCAATATTATTGGTGATCATAAAGCAGCATTTATTGGCGATGAAGAACGCATTGAAATTAACCACTTTGCCCAGGATCGCATGGTATTTTCCAAGGGCGCAGTACGCGCCGCTAATTGGCTTTTAGAGCAGCCCGCTGGCTGGTATGACATGCAAGATGTGCTGGGTTTACACGCCCATGAAGCATAACCGAAATCACAAGCATATTGGATAAATCAGAGGTCAGAAAAAAGCTATGGTAAAACAAATCAACTCTTGCATCTTGTAGCCAAGAAGCCCAAAATAAATTAGGACGTTCAATCCAGAACTGGACTGGCATTCATGGGGTTTTAGAAGTGTATGCGGGTGACAAGTTGGTGAAACGATTTCTAAATATCGATAAATTAACCACTGCGGTTTCCACCAATGGAAGTACCGCACGCCCCTACCGCTATGGTTACGGAATTCTCGATGAAAACATGAATATGCTGGCTGATCACAATGAGAAAAAAGTTTATTTTGAATTCAGCGACTACTCAACATCATATATTTTTTACACCTACCCCTAATAAATTAAGGCTCGTAGGGATAGTCGAAGTTAGCCATCGACTGGTGCAAGTATTCGTTTTCAGGAATATCAATTAAAAATGCTAACTCAGATATAGGAACATGTGTATTTCGCTCAGACATCCACTGCAACATATCCAAGTTATTACGCGTTTCACGGTTTAACGTTTCACAATCAAATGTCATATTACACTCTCCCTACGTCTTGAATTCAGCTGACTCTCCAGTCTGAATGGCGGAAATATGTCTCATTTTTATGTCAACAATATGACACAGTACTAGCCTGAATAAGGACAGGTGCTTAACCCAACTTCGTCACCATATTTCACAATTCCCTTATACCATAGCAAATATGGCTTAATCAGTGCCTGCTGATGGCACTACAACATATTATTTGTCAGGTATGATGGTTTTCATCGTTCCTCCTGGGTTAAATGATAAGCCAAGTGCCTTGTAGATGGTCTGCTGCCAGACCTCGGGGCGAGATG